>NZ_WIAE01000009.1:0-147201 GCF_009828605.1 Arthrobacter zhaoguopingii
ACCGTGCGGGCCAGGTACTCAAGGTTCACCTGGTGCACAATGCCCATCCCCGGGGGCACCACCTTGAAATCATCAAACGCGGTCTGGCCCCAGCGCAGGAACTGATACCGCTCCCCATTACGCTGATACTCGATCTCCATGTTGCGCTCCAGCGCCCCGGCATTGCCGAACACATCGATCTGCACCGAATGATCAATCACCATCTCCGCCGGCGCCAACGGATTCACCTTCTTCGGATCCCCGCCAAGCTCGGCCACCGCCTCACGCATCGTGGCCAGGTCCACCACGCACGGCACCCCGGTGAAGTCCTGCATGATCACCCTCGCCGGAGTGAACTGGATCTCCGTATCCGGCTCCGCCTCAGGATTCCACCCGGCCAGGGCCCGCACATGATCGGCGGTGATATTGGCCCCGTCCTCGGTCCGCAGCAGATTCTCCAACAACACCTTCAGGCTGAACGGCAGCCGCTCCGCACCCTCCACCGCCCCCAACCGGAAAATCTCATACGACGTACCGGCGACATCGAGCACACCCCTTGAACCAAAGCTGTTGGCAACGCCCATGGCCGAGTCCTTCCACCGCTGGAGGAGTCCGGGGCGGGGTCCGCGTCCGGAACCGATGCCTCAGATTCTAGCCTCGGGTTCTCACGACGCACCCCGTGGCGGGGAAAGCAGTGCGAATGATTCCATGTGGTGCGTGTGGGGGTACAGGTCGAAGACCCGCAGCGTGTCGAGGGTCCACCCGCGGGCCTGGAAGAGGCCGAGGTCGCGGGCGAAGGAGGCGGGGTCGCAGGAAACGTACCCGACCCGCCGCGGGGCGGCGTCGAGGATCTGCCCGACGACCTTCTTGCCGGCGCCGGCCCGCGGCGGGTCGAGGAGCACGACGTCGAGCGGGCCGTCGTGGGAGGAAAGCACCTTGTCCACGCGGCCCTGGACGATGCTCACCTGGTCCTGGCCGTGAAGGTTGCGGCGGGCGTCCCGGCTGGTGCCGGCCGAGCCTTCGACGGACAGCACCGACCCTTTGGCGCCGACGGCGGAGGCGAGCGGCACGGTGAACAGCCCGGCCCCGGCGTAGAGGTCGGCGGCGTGCTCGCCCTCGGCGACCTGCAGCCCCTCCAGCACGGCGCCGGTCAGGACCTCGGGCCCCTTGCGGTGGATCTGCCAGAACCCGGCCCCGGTGACGCGGTAGGCGTGCGGACCGACCTGCTCCTGCAGCCAGGTCCGGCCCTTGAGGCGGTGCACGGTCCCGGTCGCGGCGTCGAGGACCGCCACCGACGCCCCTGAAATCTGGGCCGCGATGGCCCCGGCCCGGCGCGGCGCCGTGCCCTCCGCCGGGATGAGCAGCACGAGGGGATCCCCGCCGCCGGAGCCGACGGCGACGTCGACGCGCTGCATCCCCGAAAAGTCCAGGTCCCACAGCCGCAGGGCGTTCACCGCGTCGACGGCCAGCGGCATCTCCGTGACCGGAACCAGCGCGTCCGAGCGGTGCACGTGCATGGCAAGCCGCCCGTTGCCGGTGACGGCGAAGGCCGCCCGGGTGCGCCAGCCGAGCCCGTCGGGGGTTTCCCCGGGCGCGGCCTCGACGGTGACGTCCCGCTCGGTGCGGGCGATCCGGGTCAGCTGCTCGGCGAAAATCTGCGCCTTGACCCGGCGCTGCTCCTCGAGCCGGATGTGGCCGAACTCGGCTCCCCCAACCGGCGCGGTGCCCTGTGCGGCGGCGGCCAGCGCGTCGGCCTGCGGCCACGGGTGGGTCACCCGGTGGGGTGAGGCCTCGAGGACCTCCACCGTGTCACCGCGCCAGAAGCTCGCGTCCGGCTCCTGCTCGGTGAGGCGGACCCGCACCCTCTCCCCCTGAAGGGCGTGCCGCACGAACACGACCCGCCCTTCATGCCGGGCGACGGTGTGCCCGCCGTGGGCCGGGCGCTCGATGGTCAGCTCGACGACTGTCGATTCGTTTGTCACTTGCTCACTTCAGATCTTGGTTTCTTGGTCGGCCCTGGCGGATGCCAGCTGCCAGGGGACGCTGGCCACCATCACCCCGGGGACGAAGTGGAGGCGGGCCTTGATGCGCAGGGCTGTCTGGTTGTGCACGAGCTGCTCCCACCACTTCCCCACCACATACTCCGGGATGTACACCACGATCAGGTCTCGGGGCGATTCGCTGCGGATGGTGGCGATGTAGTCGAGGATCGGGGTGATGGTGTCCCGGTACGGTGCGGCGAGCACGGTGATCGGGACGGGCAGCTCCAGTCTTTCCCAGTCCTCAAGCGTACGCCGGGTCTGCTCGGCGTCCACATCGACAATGATGGCCTCGAGCCGTGAGGGCCGCGATGCGCGGGCGAAGGCCAGCGCCCGCAGCACCGGCTTGCGCACGTGCGAGACGAGCAGGACGGCGTGGACCCGGGCCGGCAGGGCGCGCAGGTTGTCGGCGTCGTCAATGGCCAGCTCCGACGCCACGCTGTCGTAGTGGCTCTTGATGCTGCGCATGATCGCGAAGAGCACGGCCATGGCGAGGACTGCGATCCAGGCGCCGTATTCGAACTTGGTCACGAGGATCACCACGAGCACCGCCGCGGTCAGGATGAATCCGGCGGTGTTGATCGCCCGGGACTTGCGCATGCGCCACCGGGCCTGCCGGTCGGCGGTGCTGCGCAGCTCGCGGGTCCAGTGGGTGATCAGCCCGAGCTGGCTGGCGGTGAAGGAGACGAACACCCCGACGATGTAGAGCTGGACGAGCTGGGTGACGTCGGCGCCGAAGAGCAGGATCAGGGCGGCCGCGCCGAGGCCCAGCGCGAGGATGCCGTTGCTGTAGGTGAGCCGGTCCCCGCGGGTCCTCAGCTGGCGCGGCAGGTAGCCGTCGCCGGCGAGCCGGGAGGCGAGCAGGGGGAACCCGTTGAAGGCGGCGTGCCCGGCCAGCAGGAGCACAAGCACCGTGGCGCCCACGACAAGGAAGAACGGAAGCGTCGCATCGTTGAAGACCGCCGCTGCCAGCTGGCTGAGCACCGGACTCTGGAGGTAGTTC
This sequence comes from Arthrobacter zhaoguopingii, assembly GCF_009828605.1. Taxonomy (NCBI): domain Bacteria; kingdom Bacillati; phylum Actinomycetota; class Actinomycetes; order Micrococcales; family Micrococcaceae; genus Arthrobacter; species Arthrobacter zhaoguopingii. The sequence goes on from NZ_WIAE01000009.1 coordinate 3,022, forward strand.
TCCCCGACCGGGAGGCCGTCGATGAGCAGCTGGTTCGCGGGATCAAGCACCACGCGGACCTTCGCGGCGTTGGCCAGGTAGATCACCCCGGCCATCATCAGGGACGCCACGGCCGCCAGGACCACCAGGGTGGTGGCGGCGTTGCGTGCCCGCGGCGCCTCAAAGCTGGGCACGTTGGCGGCCGGGGCCTCGATGCCGGTCAGCGCCGCCGCGCCGGCGGAGAACGCGCGCAGGATCAGCAGCGCGCCCCCAAGCCCCACCAGCCCGGCGTCGAAGGCGGCGTCGGGCACAATTTCAAAGCCTGCGCTCGGGGCCTCGCGGAGGGTCCCGGCCGCGCTCTGGAACACGCCCACGGCGCACATTCCGAGAACCACCGCGGTGAACAGATAGGTGGGAATGCCGGTGAGGCGTGCCCCGCGCGTCACGCCGCGCAGGTTCAGCAGGACCAGCCCGGCCACCCCGGCGACGGCGAGGCCGGTGCGCATCGGCGCCGCGCCGGGTGCCAGTTCGACGGCGTACTGGGCTGCCGCGGACACCGACACCGCCACGGTCAGCACGTAATCGACCATTAGGGCCGAGGCGACCAGGGCGCCTGCCTGCCCGCCGAAGTTCCGGCGGGCGATTTCATAGTCCCCGCCACCGGTGGGATAGGCGCGCAGGGCCTGGCGGTAGGAGGCGATGACCACCAGCAGGACGGCGATCACGGCGAGGCCCACCCAGGGGGCGAGCACGACGGCGGCCACTCCGGCGAGGGCCAGCGTCAGGATGATCTCATCGGGAGCGTAGGCCACCGAGGACAACGCGTTGGCTGAAAAGGTGGGCATGGCCCAACGCTGGGGCAGGGTCTGGCGCCTGCGCCTGTCACTGCGGAAAGGCTTGCCCACCAGCACCCGCTTGGCGGCCCCGAAGAAAGTCAGCACGGCCCCCAGACTAGCGCGTTTGTGCGCCGCGGAAGCCATTAGGCTGGAGACCTACGGCAGCCGGCGCTGCGGTCTGCGGCTGCGCAAGCCGCCGCCTAAGCACCGGCCGCCGAGCGCCTCCGGACGACGACCGGACACCGACCGGATTGAGCCGGTAAGCAGCCCGGAATGCCGCCGGGCGCAGCAGGAGACAGGGGTGCCCTCGATGGCTCATTTTGTGATCATGGGATGCGGCAGGGTGGGGGTCAGCCTCGCCCACACACTCGACGAGTCGGGCCACAGCGTGGCGATTATCGATCAGGACGACCGGGCGTTCCGCCGCCTGCGGTCCTCCTTCGGCGGCCGGAAGGTCACCGGGGTCGGGTTCGACCGGGACACCCTCAAGCACGCCGACATCGAGAACGCCTACGCCTTCGCGGCCGTCTCCAGCGGAGACAACTCGAACATCCTGGCAACCCGGGTGGCCCGGGAAACCTTCCACGTCCGTCATGTGGTGGCCCGGATCTACGACCCGGGCCGGGCCGAGATCTACCAGCGGCTCGGCATCCCCACGGTGGCGGCCGTCCGCTGGAGCGCCGACCAGGTGCTGCGGCGGATCCTGCCGGAGCAGAGCATCGACGGGGACTACCGCGAGACCTCCGGGCGCCTGATCCTGGGTGAACTCTCACTCAATGACGCCTGGCTGGGCCGTCCGCTCAAGGACATCGAGGCCGCCGGCGGGGTGCGCATCGCCTACCTGACGCGGTTCGGGGAGGGAATGCTGCCCACGGATGAGACCAGCTACCAGCAGGGCGACATCGTGCACGCCATGATGAAGACAACCGCGACCGATGAAATAGGGCGGATTCTCGCAAGTCCACCCAAGGAGAATGCCGAATGAGAGTTGTCATTGCCGGAGCAGGGAGCGTCGGGTCCTCGATCGCGCGCGAACTGCTGTCGAACAACCATGAGATCCTCCTGATCGACGAAAAGCCCGAGGTGATCGGGCGCAGCGGGCTCAAGGGCGCCAAGTGGCTCATCGGGGACGCCTGCGAGCTGACGACCCTCAAGGACGCACGGCTCGACGAGGCCGACGTCGTCGTCTCTGCCACCGGGGACGACAAGGTCAACCTCGTGGTGTCGCTGCTGGCCAAGAGCGAATTCGGTGTGGGGCGCACCGTGGGCCGGGTGAACAACCCGAAGAACGATTGGATGTTCGACGATTCGTGGGGTGTCGACGTTGCGGTGAATACGCCGCGCCTGATGACCGCGCTCGTCGAGGAGGCGGTCGAGATCGGCGACCTGGTGCGCCTGCTCACGCTGCAGACCGGGGTCTCCTCAATCCTCGAGTTCACGGTGCCCCAGGATTCTCCATTGGTCGGTCAGCCTCTGAGCTCGGTCGAGCTCCCGCTCGACTGTGCAGTGGTGGCGATCCTGCGCGACGACGTGCCCGTCACGCCGAGCGCTGACGACACCGTGGAGGAGGGCGACGAACTGTTCTTCCTGGCGGCTGTGGCGGCGGAGAACGACCTGCGGAGCGCTCTGGCGGCGCGCAGCCGGCCGGAGGCGGACTCGACCCCGGCCTGACGGGCGGCGCCGGCTCCCGACGTCGGACCTCCGGACGTCCGCCTAGCGGGCGGGCCCGGGCTCCGGGGCGGGGGTTTCGGGTGCGGCGGGCCGCGACACCAGCCACGCCAGCCACAGGCCCAGCGCGTACAGCGGCAGCCCCATCGCGACGCGCAGCGTCCCGAGGGCGGCCACATTGCCGGCCAGGTAAAGCGGCAGCTGGACGGCCAGCCGCAGCGCGAGCACGGAGATGATGATCCACGTCGCCAGCGAGTAGGCCCTCACGCGCAGGGGGTCCTTCCGCCATTCGGTGCCCTCGGACCGGATGAAGCCGAACAGGACGCCTGCGATCGGCCAGCGCACGGCGATGGAGAGGGCCATGGCGGCGATGTACGCGGCGTTGATGTAGAAGCCGGGCAGGAAGAAGTCCTCGGCGTTGCCGGTCCGCAGTGCGACGATGGCGCAGAACGCCACGCCGATGAGCCCCGAGAGGGCCTGGGTGAGGGGCCGGCGGGAGACCAGCCGAACCACCGAGAAGGCCGCGGCGGCGGCGAGGGCGGCCACCAGGGACACCGTCAGGTCCCGCGTGATCGTGAACAGCACGGTGAACACAAGTCCCGGCACGATGCTCTCGGAGAGTCCCTGCACCCCGCCGACGGAGGAGAGGACGTCGATGCTACCGTGGGCCGTGCGCTTCACGCCCGCCCGCGCCGCGTACTGGGACGCAAGGTCCTCCGGCCGTGGCCGGTCCTGTGCGTCGCCGTGCTGGTTTTGGGCGTCGCCGTGCTGGTTCTGCTTCGGGTTCTGGTTCACTCAGGGCTCCTCGGGCCGTCCAATAATTTCATAGCGCGGGTTGTACACGGTCAGCATGCCCTCGACCCGGCTGGCCATGCCTTCGAAGGCGAGTTCGACGCCGGCTTCGATGCCACGCACTTCACGCTGGCCCATCCACACGAGGCGCACGCGGGTCCCGGGCAGGGGCCCGGCGTCGACCCTCACGATGGCGGAGAATCGCGGTGAGGCGTTCTTTGGCTGGTAGGTGACGGAGTCGATCAGCCCGCGACCGCGCAGCCGCCCCCGGGATCCGCGGGCCGCCCCGCCCGCCGGGGGCAGGGACCGGCCGGTGTCAGCCAATCTCGGTGATCTCGGGGCCGCGCTGGGGCGCGGTGAGCCCGGGCCGGACCGGCGTCGACGGGTTCGGGTTGGCGGATGCATCCTTGGGCAGGCGCAGCGGCAGGAGTTCGCGCGGGGGAAGCGGGTGGTCCCCGCGGACGACGACGACGTTGCGGAAGAGCGCCTCCACCGGCGCGGCCGCGGCCGCGTTGAGCGCCGCCGGTCCGCCGAAGACGCCGCGCAGGAACCAGCGCGGCCCGTCCACGCCGACAAACCGGGCCACGCGGACGCCGGAGGTTCCGTCGGGCAGCGGGGCGGGCAGCTGGGCGATCAGTTCGGTGCCGAAGGTGCCCTTCCGTTCCTGCACCGTGCCGCCCTGGGACCCCACCGAGAGGCCGATCTGCTGGCGGATTTCATCCCAGACGCCCTCGGAGCGGGGTGCGGCGAAGGCCTGGAGCTGCAGGGTTGAGCCGCCGAGGTCGAGGGTGACGGCGATGACCCGTTTGGTGCGCTCCTCCACCTCGAGGCGCAGCTGCAGTCCTTCGGCGGCACCGATCTTCAGCGCCCCGAGATCGATGTAGCCCTCGGTTGAGTCCTTCTCGGCCGAATCGAAGGGACCGGATTCACGCCGCTGTGCCTCGAGGGTCGCCTCCGCCGGCTCCGGGGTCTCGGCGGCTTCCGCCTCGGTTCCGCCGGTGTCCGCGGCGTCGGTGCCCTGGGGCTCCGGCGAGCCGTCGTCCTGCTTTTTCTTCTTCAGGCGCCCAAAAACCATTTGTGGGTTCCTCTCCTCGATCTGTCGACGTGGTGTTCGGTTCCGGACGGCGAAGCGCCCGGTCTGCTGTGGGGGCGGCTCAGCCGCCGGTGGCGGGGTTGTGCGCCTCCGGCACGGGGGTGAAGCCACCGGTGGAGCCGAAGCCGCCTGCGCCGCGTACCGATTCGGGCAGTTCCTGGACCTGCACGAAGGACGCCTGCTCGACCCGCTGGATCACGAGCTGCGCCACCCGGTCGCCGCGCGCCAGGTGCACTGTTTCGGAGCGGTCGGTGTTCAGCAGGATGACCTGGACCTCACCGCGGTAGCCGGCATCGATGGTGCCGGGGGCGTTGACGACAGACAGGCCGTGCCGGGCCGCCAGTCCGGAGCGGGGGTGGACGAAGCCTGCGTAGCCGGCGGGCAGGGCAACGGACACCCCGGTGGGCACCAGCCGGCGTTCCCCCGGCGCGAGCGATACGTCGATGCGGCTGCGCAGGTCCGCGCCGGCGTCCCCCGGCTGGGCGTACGCGGGCGGTTCGAGGGCGTCGTCGAGCATCACGATCTGCACCTGCAGGTCCTGCTGCGGGTCTGGCACGGGTTTCTCCAACCTCTGGTGTGCACCGGCGCCGGCAACGCCGGAACCGGTGGGACGTTCGGTGAACTTGGGTGTTCGGTGGTCCTGAACTGATGGTGTTTCTATCGCTGCGGTGGTCCTGGCGGGGGTGCCGCGGGTGGACTCCGCGGCGGGCAGGGCGGGCCGCCATCCCCGCGCTGATCTTCCACCGCTGCTGCTGCCCCAGCACACCACTTTAGCGCCTCGGGCGCGGGGCGAGGGCCCGCTGCCGGGATGAAACCTCAAGGCAAAAGGTGTAAATGTTAGAGCATGTCGAAAGCCGCAGAAGGGTCCGTGGAGGACACTGTCATCTATTCCGAGCGGCTGTGGCCATCAACCTGGGTCTGGCTGCTGGTGCTTGGTGCCGCCGCAGCGTCGATCGTGACCTTTGCCCCCATCGATGTGTTCATCGGATTCGCGGCGGCGGTGGTGATCGCACTGGTCCTGGTGACCCTGCTTGTCCTTTCCACCCCGCGGATCGTGGTCACGCCCACCACCCTCACGGTCGGCCGGGCGACCATCGAGCGCCGCTACCTGGGCGCGGTGTCGGCCTACACCGGCGACGACGCGACCGAGCAGCGCGGTACGGCCCTCAACGGCCTGGCGTACCTCTGCATCCGGGGCTGGATCTCGCCCGTGGTCCGCATCGAAGTCACCGACCCCGAGGACCGCACCCCGTACTGGCTCGCGTCCACCCGCAGGCCCAAGCAGTTCACCGCCGCCCTCGCACGCTGAGCCGGCTCAGCCCTCGCACTCGCTGCAGAACAGCAGACCGTTCTTCTCGCGGGCAATCTGCGAGCGGTGGCGGACCAGGAAGCATGAGGAACAGGTGAACTCGTCGGCCTGCGCGGGCAGGATCTGGACCGTGAGTTCCTCACCCGAGAGGTCGGCCCCGGGAAGCTCGAAGGAATCGGCGGCCTCAACCTCGTCCTCGTCGACCACCGGCGACTGCACGGCGGCGGCCGTGGTGCGCAGCTCCTCGATCGGCTCGGCGGCTGTTGCTTCATCGGTGGTGCTCGACGCGTCGTAGTCGGTCGCCATGGTGGTTCCTTCACGCTCCGGTCTTAGGGGGCAGCGGCCGGGCCCGTCCGGAAAGCCCGGCCCGGCCCCGGTGTGTGGGACTTTTACCAGTGCATTCTGCCCCATCGGGGCCGACCCGGGCCGCTGCCCGGCTCCCGCCGTGTCGACCCGGGTGGCCGCAGTGTCGGCCGGAGCGCCTGCCGGGCAGGGCGGCTGCCGTCCGGCTCGCCGGCCGCCGCCGCCCAAGAAACCGCGCCACACCACGGGGTGTAGTAGGAATGACGGGCATTCAGTGGCAGAGTTTCGACTAGTAATTACTGTCGGCTGGAGGATTTTAATGCAGGAGCTGCGCCTGGTTGGTGTGGATGGCGATCATCTGCTGTTAAGCGGCGACGGAGGAGCCACGTTTCGTCTGCCGATCGACGAAGCTCTTCGAGCGGCAGCGTCCCGGCAGTCGACGCGGGTCGCTCCTGCCGCCCCGCCCTCCCCGACCGCCCGGACCGGCCCATCGGTCCACCTGACACCGCGGGACATCCAGGCCCGCATCCGCAGCGGCGCGACCGCGCAGGGGATCGCCGAGGAATCGGGGCTCGAGCTCTCCCACATCCTGCGGTACGAGGGACCTGTGCGCGCCGAGCGCGACTACATGGCCTACCTCGCCCAGCGCGTCGAGGTGGCAGCCCCCCTTCCCTCCCACGACGGCTACCGCTCCGCCTTCGGCGACAACCCGGCCCAGCTCGGCGAAATGGTTGCGTTCCGGCTCGAGGCCTACGGGGTCGACGCCGCGAACATCGAATGGGATTCCTGGCGGCGCTCCGACGGTGCCTGGACAGTTGTGGCCCGCTTCGACCTTCCCGAAAGCTCGGCCGTGAACGTCGGCGAGGAGCCGCCCGCGCAGTGGACGTTCAACCCCTCCCGCAAGACCGTCGTGAACGCCAACCGGTGGGCGCAGCTGTTGAGCGAACTCGAGCCGCTCGACGGGCCGCTTCCCAACCGCCGGCTTAGCGCCGTCGCCGACCGGGTCTTCGACTTCGAGGCCGAAAAGGCCGAGGAGCCCCCCGTCGAGACGCACGACGACGCGGACGGCCTGCTCGATGTCCTGCGCTCGCGCCGCGGCCAGCGGCTCGGGGCCGATGAGGACAGCGATGACAACCTCGCCGAACTGCTGACCAAGGGAAGCATTCCCGCGGCGCATCCCCGCGACGGCTTTGAAGCCGAGGACGGCTCGCTGCCCCCGGGACTGAGCCTCGCTCCCCCGCCCCGGGAGGGCGGTGAGGACCCCGACCTCCACGCGGACGGCTCGCCCCGGCTTTACCACGGGGTCAGCACCGAGACCCGCGAAATCAGCATTTTCGCCGTGCCGGTCCGCGCCGCCGAGGACGGCGGAGCACCCGCGGACGGCTCCCGGGGCAAGGACCCCGACGCTTCCGGGACACCCGCAGAGGCCGGTCCGGGCGACCGCCGCGAGCAGTCCGGAGACAAGGGCAGGGACACCGGTGCCGAAGCCAAGACCGAGGAACCAGCAGACCGGCGCATCAAGCCCAAGCGCTCAAGCGTGCCCAGCTGGGACCAGATCGTCTTCGGCACCAAGGGCGACTAGCAGTACCCGGCCCGCCTACACCGGCGGGCCGCAAGGGTTAGAGGTTCCCTGGGAGCCCGGAACCACCGGTTCCCCGAGCCTGCGGTTCGCCCGGATCCCCTTGGCTCCTCGGGCCCGCGGTTTCGCAGGGTCCCCCGCTTCCAGAGCCGGCTGATGCGGAGATCCCGCCGGCCTCAGAGCGTCGCCGGCTCCGCCTCCGGGGCCGGCTCGAACGGCAGCGGCAGTTCGTTGCCCACCAGCGCGTTCGAGGCACGCGAAGTCTGCCGGCGCATATGGTGCCTGCGGCACAGCGTCTCGTACTCGGTGACCGGCTCCGCCGCACCGGCGGACCGGGGCGCCTCCCCGGCGCTATCTGGATCGGCCGCCGCCTCGACATCCCCAACCACCATCTGGTCCCCCTCGACGACCATGGTCCCGTCCACGATCCGGGCATTGTGGGTGGCGCGCTTGCCGCACCAGCACAGGGCCTCGACCTGGAGCACCTGGATGCGGTCCGCAAGCTCCACGAGCCGCTGGGAACCAGGAAAGAGCCTCGTGCGGAAATCCGAGGTGATGCCGAAGGCGAAGACGTCGATGTCCATGTCGTCGGCGATGCGTGCCAGCTGGTCAATCTGGCCCGCGGTGTAGAACTGCGCTTCGTCGCAGATGAGGTAGTCAACCCGGGCGCCCTGCGTGAGCCGGCCGGTCACCTCGCTCCAAAAATCGGTGTCGGGGTGCACCTCGACGGCGCGGGTCCGCAGCCCCAGGCGGCTTGAGATCATCGACTCGCCGGCCCGGTCATGGGAGCTGAACAGCACGCCCTTCCGGCCGCGGGCGCGGTGGTTGTGCTCCATTTGCAGGGCCAGTGTCGATTTTCCGGAGTCCATCGTGCCGCAGAAAAAGAGAAGTTCAGCCATGGTTCGGCCTTTCGGGGGTGGGCTTCGTCCCGCGCCGTGCGGGGACCTTCCGGGCGGGTTCGGGCCGGCGCAGCGTCAGCAGCGGCACCTCGCGCTCGACCCGCGTCATTGACCCGTGCTGGCCGATCACCTCGAGGGCGGAGGCGGAGGTGCGCCGGGTGTCGAAGAGGGCGATCGGCTCGCGGGCGGCCACCAGCAGGTCTCCGATCCGCGGCAGCACCGAGGGATCGACCGTGGGTCCGAACAGGCCGGCCTGCACGGCCTCCCCGCGGGTCAGGATCCAGGCCTGGCGCCCGAAGGCCTCCTGCCACGCCGACCGCAGCCGCTCCCGGCCGGCGGCGTCAAGCCCCGGTTCGAAGTAGAGGTGGACCATCCGCGGCTCCCCGGCGGTGTGGGCGATCCCGTCCACGAGGGCGGGCCGGGCCGAGTAGTCGAAGCGCTGGCCCTCGGCGACGTCGACCATCCCGTGGTCGGCGGTCAGCAGCAGCAGGGTGTCCGCCGGCATCTGCCGGGCGAGGGACTTCATGGCCGAGTCGAGGTCCTCAAGCCGGTCCGTCCAGTCCGTCGAGGCGCAGCCGTGGCGGTGGCCGGCCTTGTCCAGGTCGTTGAGGTAGAAGTACATGAGCATGGTGTCGGCGCCGGAGAGCTGCTCGGCGGCGGCGCGCACCCGTGCCTGCAGCGTACCGGCGCCAACGAAGCTCCCGCCGCGCAGCGCCGCGCGGGTCATCGGGGAATCGGCGAACCTGGACTGGCTGACCGTGACGACCGGAATCTCGCGGGCGGCGCGTTCAAACACCGTGGGATGGGGCTGCCAGGTGACCGGGTCGACGCCGCCGTCCCAGTTGCCGAGCATGTTGACCACCTTGTCCTGCGCGGGGTCAAGCACGTCGTAGCCCACCATGCCGTGCAGCCCGGGCGGCAGGCCGGTGCCCAGGCTCGCCAGGGAGGCTGCGGTGGTCGAGGGGAACGCCGACCCGAGGGTGCGGGCACCCTCAAGGTGCGCGCGCAGGAACGGGGCGTGGCCTCCGCGCTTCTTCAGCAGGGACAGCCCCAGACCGTCGACCATCACCACGCAGATCCGCCGGACGGGCGGCAGCCCGAGGGCGTTGCCGAACCCGCCGAGCCCGAGGGCCGCGGCGGCGCTGGTCAGGACTTCCCCGACGGTGCCGGCGCCGTAGGCCGGCGGTGCGGGCAGGGGTTCGAGGTGCGTCGAAAGGCTCGTCACGGACCCTCTACCGCCCGTGGGGAGCCCGGGTGAACCGTCCGGCGAAGCCGGGCTGGCGGCGTCCACCGCCGTCGGAGGTCAGCACGGCGCCGCCTCCCACGGAGCTGGCGGTGTTCACCTTGCGCAGCGCGCGGGCGAAGGACTTGGCATTCTGGACCGCCTGGACGCCGTCGGCCTCGGCGCTGACGCGCAGCACGATGTCCTCCTGGGCGATCGTGCCGGTGTAGCCGTGGTCGGCGTCGCACTGCGGATCCCCGCAGGAGGCCGGACCCATGTCCAGGCGCTGCCCGCCGGACCAGGCAATGGCCAGAGTCATCTCCCGCGCCGGGTCGGAGGGCTTGTAGTCCTGGGGCTGGGCGTAGAGGTAGCTGAGGACGACGGAGCGGATCTGGCTCACGGGAACGGATTCGGTGGAGATCTGGGCGGTGACCTGCTCACCGGCATCGTCGAGCTGCTGGTCATCGACGTGCGTGATGACCAGCATGTCCTCGGTGAGGACGAGCACGGTGATGTGGCGGTGCACCTCGGTGCGCTCGAAGTGGGTTTCAAGGTGCACAACATGGGAGAGCGGCTCCCGGCCGTCGAGCGCATCGTGGACGACGTCGGCGACCAGCCGTGGGTAGAAGCCCGCGCGCTCAAGTGAGGAATCGAGGTCACGACGCTGCGGGGAGAGCGAAAGGGTCATGGTCCCAGTTTCCCCTACCCGCGTCCGCTCTGCCTAACCGCCGGCGGGCGGCGGGTGCATCGGGTCAGTCCCTCATCGCCCGGCGGGCGCTGTCGGTGCGGTGCCGCGGGTTGCCGACGTCGATGGTGGCGCTGAGGATCGCCAGGCCCGAGGTGGCCACCAGCACGGGGTTGAATTCGAGCAGGGCGATCTCGGGGTGGTTGTCCTTGAGCAGGGCCACCCTCGCCACGAGGTCCTCGACGGCGGCGATGTCGGCCGGGGGCAGGCCCTGGTAGCCGAACAGCTTCCGCGACGCCCGCGGTGCCCGGACCAGGTCGGCCACATCGACGGTGGTCAGGGGCGGAACGCCGTGGGCCCAGTCGTCGAGCACGTTCACGGCGTCCCCGGCCAGCCCGAAGGACAGCACGGGGCCCAGCAGCGGGTCCTCGATCGCGCGCAGGGTGCACGCCTGCCCCGAGGGCGCCATCGACTGCACCTCCATGCCGAAGCTTCCGAAGGGGGCGAGCGCCTTCTCCATCGCGACGATATTGGCCCGCAGCGCCTCGGCGTCCTCGATGCCCAGGCGCACCCCGCCTAGGTCGAGGCGGTGTCTCAGGTGCTCGTCGGTGGTCTTCAGCGCCACCGGCCAGCCGAGCCGGTCGGCGGCCTTCACGGCCTCGTCGGCGGAGTCGAACGACGCCGAGGCCAGCACGTCGATCCCGTAGTGGCCGAGGAGCGCCGCACCCTCCTCGGCGCTCAGGCGCGTCAGACCGACGCCGCTGACCCGGCCGAGGATCCCCTCGAGCTGCTCGGCGGCCGCGTCGTCGTCCGTTCCGGGAAGTTCGGCGAACTCGCCGTGGTCCCGGGCGCGCCAGCGGGTGTAGGCGACGACGGCGCCGAGGGCCGCCACCGCGGCCCCCGGGCTGGCGAAGGCCGGAAGCCCGCGCTGCAGCCCAGCTCCCGCCCGTGCCTCATCCGCCGCCGCAATCACCGGGGCTGCCGGGGAGGCGTCCACGAGGCCGTCGAGCTGCGGCTGCGGGTCGAGCACGCCGGCGAAGGATGCGACCACTGGCTTGCCGGCGGCCTCCCCGCAGGCCTGAAGGGCCGCGGAGATGGCCTCTGCGGGCAGGCCCCGGGCCGGAAGCGTGGTGACGATCGCCGCGTGCACGTCCTCCCGCGCCAGCGCCCCGGCCACAGCGGCCTCGAGGGCCGGCAGGGCGGCCGACTGGCCCGCGTCGAGGTCCAGGTCCGCCACGACGGCGGCCACCGCCATGCCCTGGGCGGCCACGGCGTCGGCGAGCACCTTGCCCAGGGCCGCGGAATTCGAAAAGACGGCGATCCCGGGCCCGGCCGGCAGCGGCTGGGAGGCAACGATCGAGGCGACGTCCATGAGCTGCTCGGTGGTTTCCACCCGGATCACCCCGGACTGGCGCAGCATCGCGTCGAGGGCGGCCGGCGGGGCCTGCGTAGTGCGCACCGCGTGACCGGGCGGCAGCTGCAGGCCCGTCACGGGCGACTTCGCGACGATCACCGGCTTGGTCTGCGCGAGCCGCCGGGCGATGCGGGAGAACTTGCGCGGATTGCCGATCGTCTCGAGGTAGAGCGCCACGGCCGACGTGGCGCCGTCGTCCTCCCAGTACTGCATGGCGTCATTGCCGGACACGTCGGCCCGGTTGCCTGCGGAGATGATCGAGGAGACCCCGAGTCCGCGGCGGGCCGCGGCCGAGTACAGCAGCACCCCGAGCCCGGCGGACTGGCTGAACAGGGCGAGGCCCCCGCGCCGGGGCAGGGCCGGCGCCATCGAGGCGTTCAGGCGCACCCCCGGGTCGGTGTTGACGATCCCCAGCGAGGCCGGGCCCACCACCCGCATGCCCTGCGCCCGGGCCCGGGCCACCAGGGCGCGCTGTCGGGCCAGGCCCTCTGCGCCGTCCTCGGCGTACCCGGAGGTGACCACCAGCAGGCCGCGGACGCCGGCGGCGGCGCATTCATCCACCACTCGATCCACCTGGTCCTTCGGCACGGCGATGACGGCCAGGTCCACCGGGCCGGGGACCTCGCGCACCGAGGCGTAGGAGACTCCGCCGCCGAGCTCGAAGGCCTCGGGGTTCACCGCGTACACGGTGCCGGCGAACCCGCCCTCGGTGATGTGCTCAAGGAGGGCGTGGCCGACGCTCCCCCACCGGCGGCTGGCGCCGATCAACGCGACCGAGGTTGGGCTCATCAGTCCCGCCACGCTGCGGGCCTCCGCCCGGTGTTCCCGTGCCTCCATCACGGCGCGGGACTTCCGCGTCGCGTCGATGTCGAAGCGAAGCTCGACGACGCCGTCGTCGAAGTGGCGCTCGACCTCGTAGCCGGCCTCGGCGAAGACGGTGATCATCTTGCGGTTCTCCGGGAGCACCTCGGCCGAGAAGCGCCGGATGCCGTTCTCCCGGGCGGCCGCGGCGAGGTGCTCGAGCAGGATCGAGCCGACCCCGCGGCCCTGGTAGGCGTCCGAAACGTTGAACGCGACCTCCGCCTCGGTGGGGTCGTCCAGCCGGTCGTAGCGGCCGATCCCGATGATGTCCGCGCCCCGGGTGATGACGAAGGCCACCCGGTCGTGGTGGTCCACCTCGGTGAAGCGCTTGAGTTCCTTGGCGCTCAGCGTGGCCTTATAGGTGAAGAACCTCAGGTAGATCGAGTTCTCCGACTGCCGGCTGTGGAAGGCCTGGACGGCGTCCGCATCCGAGGGCGCAATGGGCCGCAGGTGGCCCGTCCCGCCGTCACGCAGCACGACATCGGCTTCCCAATATTCGGGGTAATGTCCGTCGGCCACCATAGACTCAGCGTAGTGGGCAACGTCGGCGCGCGTCTGTAGCGCGTCCGGGCCCGCCAACGAAATGCCCGCAGATCCAAGTTGAGGAACCCCCACCGCTATGGCCAGGCGCCAAAAAACAGCTCCGCCCGAAGACTTCACCGAGAACATCATCGACATCGATGTCGAGTCCGAAATGCAGGACTCGTTCCTCGAGTACGCCTATTCGGTGATCTACTCGCGCGCGCTCCCCGACGCCCGAGACGGCCTGAAGCCGGTGCAGCGGCGCATCCTGTACATGATGACCGACATGGGCCTGCGCCCGGACCGCGGCCACGTGAAATCCGCCCGCGTCGTCGGGGAGGTCATGGGCAAGCTGCACCCGCACGGCGACGCCGCCATCTACGACGCGATGGTCCGCATGGCCCAGGACTTCTCCCTGCGCCTTCCCCTGATCGACGGCCACGGCAACTTCGGCTCCCTCGACGACGGCCCCGCCGCCCCCCGGTACACCGAGGCCCGGCTCGCCGCCCCGGCCCTGAGCCTCACCGACCACCTCGACGAGGACGTCGTCGACTTCGTGCCGAACTACGACAACCAGCTGATGCAGCCGGAGGTCCTGCCGGCGGCGTTCCCGAACCTGCTCGTCAACGGCGCCAGCGGCATCGCCGTCGGCATGGCCACCAACATGGCCCCGCACAACCTCGGCGAGGTCATCGCCGCGGCCCGCCACCTGATCGCCCACCCCGACGCCGGGCTCGACGACGTGATGCGCTTCATCCCCGGGCCCGACCTGCCCAGCGGCGGCAAGATCGTGGGCCTGGCGGGGGTCCGCGACGCGTACGCCACCGGGCGGGGTTCCTTCAAGACGCGGGCGAAGGTGGAGATCGAGCAGCTCTCGGCCCGCCGCACCGGCCTGGTCGTCACCGAACTGCCCTACACCGTGGGCCCGGAGAAGGTCATCGAGCGGATCAAGGACGCGGTAACGTCCAAGAAGCTCCAGGGCATTTCCGACATCGTCGACCTGACCGACCGGATGCACGGGCTGCGCCTGGTCATTGAACTGAAGAACGGCTTCAACCCCAACGCCGTCCTCGCCCAGCTCTACCGGCACACGCCGATGGAGGATTCCTTCGGGATCAACAATGTGGCTCTGGTGGACGGCCAGCCCCGCACCCTGGGGCTGCTCGAACTCCTCCAGGTGTATGTCGACCACCGGATCCTCGTCGTCCGCCGGCGCACCGCCTACCGGCTGGGCCGCAAGAAGGACAGCCTGCACCTGGTCGAGGGCCTGCTGATCGCGATCGTCGACATCGACGAGGTCATCCAGATCATCCGGTCCTCCGACGAGGCCGCCGCCGCGCGCGAGCGCCTGATGTCGATCTACGACCTCTCCGAGATCCAGGCGAACCACATCCTCGAACTGCGGCTGCGCCAGCTCACCAAGTACTCGCGCATCGAACTGGAGAAGGAGCAGGACCAGCTGCGCCGCGAAATCGAGGAACTCGAGCGGATCCTTGGCTCCGAGGAGCTCCTGCGCACCCTCGTCTCCGACGAGCTCGGCACCATCTCCGAGAAGTTCGCCACCCCGCGGCGCACCGTCCTGCTGGAGTCGGAGGCGGCGGCCCCCCTGAAGGGCTCGGCGCTGCCCGAAACTGCGGGCAAGGGCGCGAAGGCGGTGCTGCCGCTGGAGATCTCCGACGATCCGGTCTGGGCGGTGCTCTCGGCGTCGGGCCAGATCGCCCGGACCGCCGACCGTGAACCGCTCGTGGACGGTCAGCGGATCAAGCACGACGCCTTCCGCTCCATCGTGCCTACGACGGCGCGGGCCGAGATCGCCGCGGTCACCTCCAGCGGACGCATGATCCGGCTGCAGGTCATGGACATGCCGGCCCTGCCGCCCAGCGCAGGAGTGCCCAACCTTGCCGGCGGCGTGCCCGCGAAGGAGTTCATCACCCTGGAGCGCGGTGAGACCCTCGTCGGTCTGGCGCCGCTGAACACCGTGCTGGCGCTCGGCACGGCCCAGGGTGTGGTGAAGCGGGTGAGCCCCGAGTACCCGCTGAACCGGGACGACTGGGAGATCATCGCACTGAAACCGAAGGACGCCGTGGTGGGCATCGCCCCCGCCGGCGACGACGACCAGCTGGTCTTCATCACCCGGCAGGCCCAGCTGCTGCGCTTTGCGGGCTCCGCGGTGCGCCCGCAGGGCAGGACCGCCGGCGGCATGAGCGGCATCAAGCTCGCCGCGGGTGACTCCGTGCTGTCCTTCAGCGTGGTCGCTGCGGCCGACCCGACCGCCGTCGTGGTCACCGTCGCCATCTCCAGCGGCGCCCTCCCCGGCACCTCCCCCGGATCGGTCAAGGTGACCGACTTCGCCGAGTACCCCGCGAAGGGCCGGTCGACCGGCGGCGTGCGGGCCCACCGCTTCCTCAGCGGCGAGGACGGCCTGGCGCTGGCGTGGGCCGGGCACGGACCGGCGAAGGCTGCGTCCTCCACGGGTGTGGCCCGGGCCCTGCCGACCGAGCACGGCCGGCGTGATGGGTCGGGGATCGCCCTGACCCAGCAGATCGACGTCGTCGGTCCGGCGCTGTCCTGGCCGGCGGCGGAGGACGGCGGGCCGGCCGCTCCGGCTTAGCCCTGCCGGGGTGCCGGCCAGCGGCAGGGCTGCTCCTGCAGCGGCCAGCGGGCCCGTTAGCGACGAACGCACTCAAGAGCGACAAACGCACCCGAGCTTTCGGGTGCGTTTGTCGTTTCCGGGTGCAGCGCGGACCAGGATGCGACTAGCGCACCCAAATGCGACCGCCGAACCGGAAATATCAGGCGCGCCAGTCGTTTCCGGGGGCGTCTGTCGTGATTGGGTGCGGTGCCCTAACGAAGCCCTCGGTGGCGTGGACGCGGCACTCATCGGCTGCGGGCGAACCAGAATGCGACCAGCGCCCCCGAAAGCGACCACCGATCCGGAAATATCAGGCGAGCCAGTCGTTTTCGGGGGCGCCAGTCGTTTTCGGGGGCACCGGCCGCCGCAAAAGGCACGATCCGGAGCCCTGCGCCCGACAGCGGGCAGGCCACGGTGAGCGACGCCGGCCGGCGCTGGTCAGGTCACGGTGAGGTCGAACGCCAGTGAGCGCTGCGTAGGCACATACCCCATCCGCTCATACAGGCCGAGGGCGCCCGAGGGGTTCTCCGTATCGACGCCCAGCCCGGCGCTGTCCATTCCGCCCGCACGGAAGCGCCGCATGGCCTCCGCCAGCAGTGCCGGGGCCAGGCCGCGGCCCCGCCAGGCCCGGCGGACCCCCAGCAGGTCCGTGTACCCCTCGGCCCGGCCGAGAAGTTCCCGGGAGTCGGGATCGAAGCTGGCCATCTGGTAGGCAGCCACCGATCCTGTCTGCTTCTCCACGAGGGCCAGGCTCCAGTCGGCGCGGAACTCGGGATGGGCGGTGACGAAGCCCCAGGATTCCTCGTCGCGCGGCTCGCTGCCCCAGTGGTCCGCGAATGCGTCGTTGTGCGCGAGCCGGACGCCGTCGGAAATCGCCTCATGAAAGATCACGAGGTCAAGCTCCGCCGGCAAGGCGAGATCGGGGATCGGCTCCGAGAGTGGGCGGGTCATCTCGGTGAAGTACCGCACGACGGTGCTCCCGGTGAGTTCGAGCAGCGCCACATGGGAGTGGTTCCGCTCCTCGACGTACGTCCTCAGCACCCCGCCGCCGACGCCGGCACCGGCCAGACGCTCCCGAGCCCGGCGCTCCTGCCAGGCGAAGACCGCCCGCCCGATCCCGCGCCGCCGCCACGCCGGGTCGACGCCGCCGGCGCTGTGGGCCGTCACCGAGTCAGGGTTCAACATGATCCGGCCGAAGGCGCGTGCGGTGCCGTCGGCGTCGAGGCCGAGCACGGTGTCTTTGCGCGGGTCGTTCTTCGACGACGCCAGCGCCTGCTCCAGGTCGGCGCGGTCCTCGATCCAGTCGGGCTTGTCCTCGGCCGCCATCCGCAGGATCAGCCCGTGCCACTGGTCGACGTCCTCCACGGTGATGGGACGCCAGGTGAGGAAAGCGGGCAGGGCGGAAGGCTCAGACGGGCTCATAGGCCCAGCGTAGGTCACCCCCGCCGGGGAGGACATCCCGGCCGGCGTGCCGCCCGATCCGCACCTCCTCCTCGCACAGCTCCGCCTCGTGGGAGTCGTGGGTCACGAGCAGCACGGCCTTGTCGGTCAACCCCAGGCGCAGGTCGCGCAGGAGGTCACGGGCGCCGGCCGGGTCGAGGTGTGCGGTGGGCTCGTCGAGCAGCAGGACATCGGCATCGGTCAGCAGGGCCCGCGCGACGGCGAGCCGCTGCCGCTGTCCTCCACTGAGCCGGGTGCCGCCGGCACCGACCCGCGCGTCGAGCCCCTCCCCGAGCCCGTCGAGGAAGGGGCCGAGGCCGACGGCGTGCAGGACCCGGATGAGCTCCGCCTCGGGGATGGGGGCGCCGTCGTTGCGGGCGAGCTGCAGGTTGGCCCGCAGCGTCGAGTTGAACAGGTGGCTCTCCTGGGGGCACCAGGCGATCCTGCGCAGCACCGAATCCCCCGCGGCCACTCCCCCGCCGTTCACCAAAAGGCTTCCGGACCTCAGCGGCAGGAATCCGAGCAGAGCGCCGATCAAGGTCGACTTGCCGCTGCCCGACGGCCCCGTCAGTGCCGTCCAGCGGCCAGGCTCCAGGGTGAGTGAGACGCCGGAGACCACCGGTTCGCCAGGGCCGTACGCGACCGCCGCGTCCTGCAGGGCCAGGGACCGGATGGGTCCGGCGGGCCAAGCAGGTCCGGCGGCGGCAGGCTGCCCTGGGTCGAGCGTGCCGGCACCGCGGCGGGCTCCGGAGGAACGCCGGCGCCCGCGGGTGGCAGTGTTGCTCCCGGCGTGCCCCGGCCGGGCTCCGGAGGGCGCGGGGACGTCCTTCCCGTCGGGATCCGGTGGGAGGACCGGATGGAGCCGAGCGGCCACGGCGCGCAGCGGCCCCCAGTGCTGCACGGCGGCGGCGCCGGCCCCGAAGGGCTCGATCAGCGCCAGCTGCATCAGGGCAATGACAGCCGCGGTTTCGGCCGGAACGCCGGCCGAAACCGTCAGCACGCCGATCGCACCGGCGGTGCAGGCGAGCACGACAAGGCCCTGGCCGGTGCCGGCCGCCCACGCCACCCGCCGCAGCCCCCGGGCGGCACTGCGGTCCAGCGCCTTCCAGCGGCTCAGCGCCCGGCCGGCGGCGTCGTTCACCGCAAGGTCCGGGGCCGCGCGCAGCAGGCGCGCCGTGTGCTCGAGCGACTCGGCCCGCCGCACCACGTTGGCGGCACCGGCGGCCCGGTCGGCCAGGACTGCCGCGGCCGGCGCCGCCACCAGCGCCGCGGCGGTGACCGCCAGCTGCCAGCCGAGAGCTGCGGGGAGCAGCAAGGCCGTCGTCAGGATCGCCGCGGCCCCGGTCAGGAGCGCCGTCAGGGGCGGCAGGACCGCCCGGGGGGTCAGGTCGCGCAGTTCGTCGACATCTCCCACCAGGCTTTCGATGCCGCCGGAGCCGCGGGCGAGCGTCCGCCAGGATTCGGACCGCCCCAGCAGGCCCTCCCACACGCGCAGGCGCACCCGGTCAGCCCGGGCGAAGACGGCGCGGTGCAGGGCGAGCCGTTCGCTGTAGCGCAGCAAGGAGCGGCCGATGCCGAAGAACCTCACCCCCACAATGGCCGTGAGCAGGTACAGAATGGGCGGCTGCTCGGCCGCCCGCACAATCAGCCAGCCGGAGACGGCGGTCAGGGCGACGGCGAAGAGGGAGGAACCCAGGCCGAGGCCGGCGGCGCCAAGGAACCGCGGCTCCCACGGCCGGACCAGGGCCAGCACCGCCCGCAAACCCGCGGCGGGGACCTCCGGGGCGGCGGACGGTTCCGCGGCGCGGACGGAAACAGGACGCCCTGGACGGTCGGCACCGGCCCCGGAGGACCCGGCGTCGTCGGCCGTTGTGCCCGCCCCTGTGCCACCCGGCTGCTCGGAAGCAACCGGCCGCACGGAGGCAGCCGGTTTCACGGCAGCGGCCAGCGCGCCGGGCACGGCAGCGAAGGGGACGCCGTCCGGTGCGGCGGCGGGTCCGCCGAGGACGAGGGTGGCATCGGCGAGCGCGGCGGTGTGCTCGTCGTGGGCGATCAGCAGCACCGTGAGGCTTCCGCGGAGCCGGTGCAGGACGCCGCGGATGGCTTCGGTGGAGGCCGCGTCAACGTGGGCAGTCGGTTCATCGAGCAGCAGCAGGCGCACCCCGGGCTGGTGCCGGGCGCGCAGCAGGGCGCGGGCGACGGCGACCCGGCGCGCCTCACCGGGGCTCAGCTCGCCGGTCCGGCGGCCGAGCAGTCCCTTCCCGCCGACCGCGGCGAGACCGTCGGCGAGCGCCGGGTCGCCTGCGGGCAGCCCGGCGTACAGGGCGAGTTCCTCGCCGACCGTGTCGGAGAGGAACTCCGGGTGCTGGGGCACCCAGGCCACCGAGCCCGGGACGGCACCGGACACCGTGCCCGTGATGTCCAGGCCGGGCACTGGGGGCGTGCCCGCGAGCAGTGCCATCAGGGTGGATTTGCCGCTGCCGCTCGGCCCGGTCAGGGCCGTGATGCGTCCCTCGGCAAGGCGAAAGGTGAGCCCGGTGAACAGCGGTCCACCGGCTCCCGCGAAGCGTGCGGTGAGGTCGTGGACCGCGACGCCGTCCCGGTCCGTCCGCGCCCGGCGCCGGGGCCGCGGAGCCTCGAGGATGGCGCGGACACGCCCGCCGGCCTCCCTGCCGTCCTCGCTGGCGTGGTGGGCGGCCCCCACCTCGCGAAGCGGGGTGTAGCACTCGGGGGCCAGCATCAGGGCGAGGAGGGCGGTTTCCAGCCCGAGGTCACCGTGGATCAGCCGCACCCCGGCGAAGACTGCCACGACCGCCACCGAGATGGTGCTGATGAGTTCGAGGGCCAGTGAGGACAGGAACGCGGTGCGCAGGGTGGCCATGGTGCGCGCGGAGGAGCGGTCGGCGATGGCTGCCAGGGCCCGGGTCTGCTGAGCCGCCCGGCCCAGGCCCACGAGCACCGGCAGGCCCCGGGCCAGTTCCACCAGGTGGTCCGACAGCCGTGCGAGGGCGGCCGCGGCGTCCCGGGTGCGCTCCTCGGTGTGGAGCCCGATGAGGATCATGAAGACCGGCACCAGCGGGACGGTCAGCAGGATCACGACGGCGCTGATCCAGTCCGCGGCGAGAATCCTCACCCCGACCAGCAGTGGGACAACGGCGCAGGTGACCAGCGCGGGCAGGTACTGGGTGTAGTACTTGTCGAGCCCGTCAAGGCCGCGGGTCAGCAGCACGCTCAGCGCCCCGGTCCCGGCGGCCGCCGGGGTGCCGGGACCGGCGTCCCCGCCGGTGCCAGCCGGCAGGACGGCGCTGCCGCCGTCCCCGACGACGCGCTCCAGGGCGGCGTGACGCACCCGTTCCTTCACCCCCACAACAAGCCGCGCGGCCGTGACGTCCTGGCCCCAGGCAGCGAGGGTGCGCAGCACGACGCCGGCGGCACCCAGGATCAGCAGCGGTCCGGACTCGAGCCCCCCGTCAGCGAGGGAGGCGAGCCCCGCGGCGAGGGCCGAGGCCACCAGCACCAGGCCGGCGGCCTTCGCCGCCGCCAGGACCCCGAGCAGGTACACCGCCGGCGTCGACCCGACCGGACCGGCCGGGGACTCCGGCCCCCTCCGCCGGCGTCCATCCGTGGCGTGCCCTCCGGGGGCACTCACAGCGGGGTCACGGCATGGGCCGCAGGAATGCTCCGCTCGGAGATCCGGCGCCGGAACACCCAGTAGGTCCAGCCCTGGTAGGCCAGGATGAGCGGAAGCCCAAACGCCGCCACAATGCTCATCAGACCCAGCGTGTACGGGGAGGACGACGCGCTGTCCACGGTCAGGTCGAACAGCGGATCCAGGGTCGAAGGAAGCACCACGGGGAAGGCGGCGGCGAAGATCGAGCCCACCATCAGCACCATCGCCGCCCCCAGCGCCGCGAAGGCGCGGCCGTCGCGGTTCCCGCGCGCCGAGCGCCAGGACGCGGCGGCGCAGCCGGCGGCAAGGACCAGTGCCAGGGCGGTGAGCATCGTGCCGCCCTGGACCTGCACGGTGAGCGCCCAGGCGAGCATCGGCAGCAGCGCGAAGGGCAGGAACCGCCGGACCACCCGCAGCGCCGTGCCCCGCACGCCGCCCTCCGTCTTTAGGGCCAGGAACGCGGCGGCGTGGACAAGGCAGAAGAGCACCACGGCCGCGGCGCCGAGCAGCGCGTAACCGTTGAACCAGGCGAAGGGGCCGCCTTCACGGTCGCCGTTGGCGTTGATCGGCAGGCCGGTGGTGGTCAGGGCCAGCGCCGCGCCGATGCCGGCGGCTGCTGTCAGGGACCCCAGGGCGATGGCCCAGTCCCAGCGGTTCCGCCACGCGGGGCTGTCGACCTTGCCACGCCACTCGAAGGCCACGGCCCGGAAGATCAGTCCGAGCAGGACGGCGGTGAAGGGCAGGTAGAGCGATGACAGCAGGGACGCGTACCACGCGGGGAACGCGGCGAAGGTGGCGCCGATGGCGGTGATCAGCCACACCTCGTTGCCATCCCAGACCGGCCCCACGGTGTTGAGCAGCACCCGGCGCTGGGAGTCGGTGCGGTAGACAAGCTTCATCAGCATGCCCACCCCAAGGTCAAAGCCCTCGAGGAAGAGGTAGCCGGCCCAGAGGACGGCGATGAGGACGAACCAGAGGGTGGGAAGAGCCTCGGACATGCGGGGGTACCTTTTTCTGTCTCGGCCGCGGAGAGCGGCCCTTAATACGCGAAGGAGAGGACGTCGGCGTCGTCGGCCCGGTGACCGGAACCGCCGTCGGAGTCCGCCGGGGTGTGAGCGAGTTCGGGCATGGCCGAGGCCACTCCGCCGCGGACGTAGGTGAAGAGCAGGCGGACCTCGATAACCAGCAGCACCGCGTACACCGAGGCGAGGGCAACCAGGGAGGTGAGCAGTTCGGCGGCCGTGACCCCCGGCGAGACGGCGGCGGCGGTGAACATGAACACGCTGTCGATGCCGGCGAACTCCGGGTTCGGTGCGACGACGAAGGGCTGGCGGCCCATCTCGGTGAAGATCCAGCCTGCGGCGTTCGCGCCGAAGGGGGCGAGGATGCCGAAGACCGCAAGGCGCATGAGCCACCGCGACTCGGGGACGGTGCCCTTGCGCAGCACCCAGAACGCGATGCCGGCGGCGAGGGCGGCGATCGCACCGAAGCCGATCATGATGCGGAAGCCCCAGTAGGTGACCTCGAGGACGGGCAGGTACTCGATCTCGGTGCCGGCGCGGTCGCCGTAGATGGGGTTGTCGGGGAGGTGCGTCCCGTACTTCTCCTGGTATTCGGGAACCAGGGTGTTCACACCCTTGACCTCGGTGGTGAAGTCGCCGTTGGCCAGGAAGGAGAGGACGCCCGGGACCTCGACGAGGGCCACGATGTCGTCGCAGCTCTGGGAGCCGAGGTTGCCGACGGAGAGCACGGAGAATCCGGTGCCGTCGTGGCAGGCGGCCTCCGCGGCGGCCATCTTGATGGGCTGCTGCTCGAACATGAGCTTGCCCTGGAGGTCGCCGGAGACGGCGGTGCCGGCGAAGGCGATCATGGCGACGACGGCGCCGAGCCGGGCGGAGCGCAGCCAGACCCGGTGGTCGGTGGCGTCCCGCGACGGAGCGGCGGCGGTGCCGACCTCGACCCGGCCGGACGCATCGACGGTGTCGATCCCGTCACGGCGGCGCTTCCAGAGGTGGTACCAGCTGATGCCGAGCAGGAACGCCCCGGCGACGGCGAGGGCCCCGAAGACCGTGTGGGGGAAGGCCACCAGCGCGGTGTTGTTGGTCAGCACCGCCCAGATGTCATTCAGCACCGGCCGGCCGTCGACAACCTCGTACCCGACCGGGTGCTGCATCCAGGAATTGGCCACGAGGATGAAGTAGGCGGAGAGGACCGAGGCCAGCACCGCGGCCCACAGGCAGAGCAGGTGGACCAGCCTGGGCAGGCGCTGCCACCCGAAGATCCACAGGCCGAGGAAGGTCGACTCCACGAAGAAGGCCAGCAGGGCCTCCAGCGCCAGGGGGGCGCCGAAGATGTCGCCGACGAACCGGCTGTACTCGCTCCAGGCCAGGCCGAACTGGAACTCCTGCACCAGCCCGGTGGCCACGCCCATAATGAAGTTGATCAGGAAGAGCTTGCCCCAGAATCGCGTCATCCGCAGATACGCCGCCTCGCCCGTGCGGTACCAAAGGGTCTGCATCACTGCGACCAGCAGGCCGAGGCCGATGGTCAGCGGGACCATCAGGAAGTGGTAGACGGTGGTGATTCCAAACTGCCACCGGGCAATTTCCAAGGCTTCCATGAAACCCTTTCGCATACACCGCGGGCTGCGCGGCCGTTTTTCTACGTCGTGTAGAAAAGTTCTTCTACATAGCGTAGAACAAATTTCGGCAGGCTTCTACATGGCGTAGAAACCGGCGGCCAAAAGCGGTATCCTTTAATCCGTAGAGCTGTATCCTGTACCTGCCTCACTGGCAGGTACGCACCAAAAGCACCATCGGATTTCGCAGAAGGAAGATCATGGCAACCCTCGGAGACCTCGAACGCACAGTGATGGACCTGCTGTGGTCAACACCCGGGGCACTTACGGCCAATGAGCTGCGCGATTCGATCGCCGTCGTCCCGGCCGGCGCCGAGACCGGGCGCGAGCTCGCCGTGACCACTGTGCTGACCGTCTTGTCCCGACTGGAGAAGAAGGGCCTGGTGCAGCGCGAGCGTGACAGCCGGCCCCACCGCTACAAGGCGGTCACCAGCCGCGCCGACCACACCGCCGAGCTGATGCACGAAGTGTTCGCCAAGGCGCCCGACCGGGAGGCGGTGCTTGCGCGTTTCATTGGCAGCGTCTCGGAGTCGGAGGCGCAGACCCTGCGCAGGCTGCTCGGCGCCTAGGCCCCGGTGCTCTGGGCGTCATACTTTCTGGCGGCCCTCGCGGTGTTCCTCGCGTGGCCGGCGCCCATCGCGCTCTCCCGCGCCCGCTGGCCGGCGCGCTCCCCCTTCACGGCCATGGTCCTCTGGCAGTCGATCGCCCTCGCCGGCGGGCTCTCCATGATCGGGGCCATGCTCGTCTGGGGCCTGGCTCCGCTTGGCGATAACCTCGTGACGGCCTCCATCGGGCTGTGGAACGTACTGATGGAGCAGAAGCCGGCCGAGACCCTCGGAATCATCCACGTCTTCGCCCTGAGCGCTGCGAGCCTGCTGGGCGTCCATCTTGTCTTCACGCTGATGCTGACCTTCATCCGCATCCAGCGCCAGCGCCGGCGCCACCGCAGCATGCTGCGGCTGCTCAGCTCGCCGGTGAAGGACTCCCCCGCGACCCTGGTGATCAATCACCCCACGCCTGTGGCCTACTGCCTGCCCGGCGGGGCACGCTCGGTGACCGTCCTGTCCGATGGACTCCTCGAGATGCTCAGCCAGGAGGAACTCAACGCCGTCCTGACCCATGAGAACGCCCACCTCCAGCAGCGCCACCACCTGCTCCTGTGGGCATTCGCCGCCTGGCGTTCCGCCCTGCCCTGGCTGCCCACCTCGCAGCTGGCGCAGGTCGCCGTGACGGAGCTGATCGAGATGCTGGCCGACGACCAGGCCCTCAAGCACGTCGACGAAGGCACCCTTGTGCGGGCCATCGCGATCGTCGCTGCCGGGTCACCGGCCGTGGCGGACACCGCCCCGTCGGCGGAGACCCGGCTGGAGCTGCCGGCGCCGGACCGCGGAACCATGGCCGAGGACTGGAGCACCTCGGTCCAGCGCCTGCGCCGGCTGCTGACCCCCCTGCGGCCCCTGACCGCCCTTCAGCGCGCCGTCGCCCTGGGCTCGGCCGGACTGCTGCTGGTGTTCCCTCCCCTGCTGCTGATCGCCCCCGCCCTGCCGGGGTAAGGCTGCCCGTCGGGGCTGCCCTGGGTGTCGCGGCCGGGCCAATTCGCGACACACCCGTCCGAAAGCGACATGCGTACCGGATATATGCGGCGCGAAGGACGTTTTCTGGCGCGCCCGCCGCATTTGGGGCGCAGAATCCGGCCTCCGGTCCGCGACATCGAGCGGCGGGAGTGAGCGCCAGCGGGCGGCTCCGATGACGCCGGTTACGCCGATTACGACGTCTGCACGCAGAAACGACGTCCGCTCCGGAAAAATCCGGTGCGGACGTCGCTTTCGGGTGCGTCGGTCGGGCGCTACGCGTCGATGCGGTCCCGGTCCAGCGTGGCAGCGCCGGCGACGATGAAGTCCTTCCGGGGCGCGACATCGCTGCCCATCAAAAGGTCGAAGACCCGCTCAGCCGACTCGGCCTCGGAGATCCGAACCCGGCGCAGCGTCCGGTGGCGCGGATCCATCGTGGTCTCGGCGAGCTGGGCGGCGTCCATCTCCCCCAGGCCCTTGTAGCGCTGGATTGGCTCCTTGAAGCGCTTGCCGGACTTCTCCATGGCAGCCAGGAGCCGGTGCAGCTCGTTCTCCGAGTACGTGTACACCATCTCGTTCGGCTTGGAGCCGGGGTTGATCACCTCCACCCGGTGCAGCGGCGGTACCGCGGCGTACACCCTGCCGGCCTCCACGAGCGGGCGCATGTAGCGGAAGAACAGGGTCAGCAGCAGGGTGCGGATGTGAGCGCCGTCGACGTCGGCGTCCGTCATCAGAATGATCTTGCCGTAGCGCCGCGCATCGAGCTGGAAGCTGCGCCCGGAGCCGGCCCCGACGACCTGGATCAGCGCCGCGCATTCGGCATTGGAGAGCATGTCGCCCACCGAGGCCTTTTGCACGTTGAGGATCTTGCCCCGGATGGGCAGCAGGGCCTGGTAGTCCGAGGAGCGGGCGAGCTTGGCCGTGCCGAGGGCGCTGTCGCCCTCGACGATGAACAGTTCGGACCGCTCGGGGTCGTCGATTCGGCAGTCGGCGAGCTTGCTGGGCATGGAGGAGGTCTCCAGGGCGTTCTTGCGGCGCTGGGTCTCCTTGTGCACGCGTGCCGAGATGCGCGACTTCATCTCCGCGACGACCTTCTCCAGCAGCAGCGCGGACTGCGCCTTATCGGCGCGTGCGGTGGAGTTCAGCCGGGCGGTGATCTCCTTCTCCACGACCTTCGCCACGATCGCCTTCACCGCGGAGGTGCCGAGAATCTCCTTGGTCTGGCCCTCGAACTGCGGCTCGGCCAGGCGGACGGTGAGGACGGCGGTGAGGCCGGCGAACACGTCGTCCTTCTCGATCTTGTCGTTGCCGGCCTTGAGCTTGCGGGCGTTGGCCTCAATCACCTTGCGGAAGGTCTTCAGCAGGGCCTGCTCGAACCCGCTCTGGTGCGTGCCGCCCTTTGGGGTGGCGATGATGTTGACGTAGCTGCGCATGGTGGTCTCGTAGCCGATGCCCCAGCGCAGCGCGATGTCGACCTCGCAGTCCCGTTCGACCTCCGCCATCTGGCTGTGGCCGCGCTCGTCCAGGACGGGAACGGATTCCTTGAACCGGCCCGAGCCGTGGATGCGCCAGACGTCGGTCACGGCGGCGTCGACGGCGAGGAACTCGGCGAACTCGGAGATGCCGCCGTCGTGCTGGAAGACCTGCTCGACCGGTCCGGCCTCGCCGGGGGTGCCGGGGATGCGGCGCTCGTCGCGCAGGGTGATCCGCAGGCCCGGGACCAGGAAGGAGGTCTGCCGGGCGCGGGTCTCAAGCTCCTCGTAGGAGAACTTCGCGTCCGGGGTGAAGATCTGCCGGTCGGCCCAGTATCGGATCCGGGTGCCGGTGACCCCGCGCTTGGTGGTGCCGACGACGTCGAGCCGCGAGCTGTCGAGGAAGGGCTCAAACTCGGCGGTGGGCGAGATCGTCTTCCCGTCCAGGAAGCGGCCGGGCTCGCCGCGGCGGAAGGACATCTTGTAGGTCTTGCTTCCGCGGTCAACGTAGACGTCGAGCCGGGCCGAGAGGGCGTTGACCACGCTGGCGCCGACGCCGTGGAGCCCGCCGGAGGCGGTGTAGGAGCCGCCGCCGAACTTGCCGCCGGCGTGGAGCTTGGTGAAGACCACCTCGACGCCGCTGAGACCGGTCTTCGGTTCGGCGTCCACCGGGATGCCGCGGCCGTCGTCGTGGATCTCGACCGACCCGTCGGCGTGGAGGATCACGGTGATGCTCTGGCCGAACCCGGCCAGGGCCTCGTCGACCGAGTTGTCGATAATCTCCCACAGGCAGTGCATCAGCCCGCGGGAGTCCGTCGAGCCGATGTACATCCCCGGCCGCTTGCGGACGGCCTCAAGGCCCTCGAGGACCGAGAGATGGCGTGCGGTGTAGTCGGAACTAAGTGGGGTCACGTTGGGGTGATCTCCTTGACGCGTGGCTGGAGTGAGGGACCCAACGCCCGGAAACGGCCGCTGGACACCAGGATCAAGCTTATTACCCGGCGCCGACATCGCCGTGCAGGCCCGGCCGGATCCGCGGCTCCGGCTGTGATCCCGCGCACCTCCGGCGGTGTCAAGGCAGGCCCTCCGTACGCCGGGAGCGAAAGAAAACCCACCCTGCGAAGAAACGGCAACGAATAATGGTTATATGAATACACGATCCACATGAGGAGGCATTCATGAGTACTGCAGTTGCAACCCGAGAACTTACCGCCCAGCACCGCTGCGACCGCTGCGGAGCCCAGGCCTACGTGCGCGCAGTCCTTTCAACCTCCGGTGGAGAGCTTCTCTTCTGCGGACACCATGCACGGTCCGTCGAAGCGAACCTGCGGCCGCTCACTTCCGAGTGGCAGGACGAGACCGAGCGGCTCCGCGAGAAGCCGGTCGTTTCCGAAGACTGATGTGCTCGCGGCCCGTCCGCCGCGTGAAGTGGAACCGGTACGCCGGTCACCGGTCGTTATAAGTTCAGTCTCGATAAGCACATAGGAAAGGCCCCCTCTTCGGAGGGGGCCTTTCCTATGTCTGCTGTTACCTCTGGCATGCGGCGGGCCGGGGAGGGCCCGCCGCCCGGGTGCTAGTCGAGGTAGTCCCGCAGCACCTGTGAGCGTGACGGGTGCCGCAGTTTGGACATCGTCTTCGATTCGATCTGGCGGATCCGCTCGCGGGTCACACCGTAGACCTTGCCGATTTCGTCTAAAGTCTTCGGCTGCCCGTCAGTGAGGCCGAACCGCATGGCGACGACGCCGGCCTCGCGCTCGGAGAGCGTGTCGAGCACCGAGTGGAGCTGTTCCTGAAGCAGCGTGAAGCTGACCGCGTCGGCGGGAACCACGGCCTCGGAGTCCTCGATGAGGTCGCCGAACTCCGAGTCGCCGTCCTCGCCCAGCGGGGTGTGGAGCGAGATGGGCTCACGGCCGTACTTCTGGACCTCGACGACCTTCTCAGGGGTCATATCGAGCTCGAGTGCCAGCTCCTCGGGGGTAGGCTCGCGGCCCAGGTCCTGGAGCATCTGGCGCTGCACGCGGGCGAGCTTGTTGATGACCTCGACCATGTGGACCGGGATGCGGATGGTGCGGGCCTGGTCGGCCATGGCGCGGGTGATCGCCTGGCGGATCCACCAGGTGGCGTAGGTGGAGAACTTGAAGCCCTTGGTGTAGTCGAACTTTTCGACGGCACGGATCAGGCCCAGGTTCCCTTCCTGGATGAGGTCGAGGAAGAGCATTCCGCGGCCCGTGTAGCGCTTGGCCAGGGAGACGACGAGACGGAGGTTGGCCTCGAGCAAGTGGTTCTTGGCGCGCTTTCCGTCGTGGATGACCCATTCGAGTTCGCGGCGCAGCTTCGGATCCATGTCCGGGTCCGCGGCGATCTTCTCCTCGGCGAACAGTCCGGCCTCGATCCGCAGCGCGAGGTCGACTTCCTGCTCGGCGTTGAGCAGGGCGACCTTGCCGATCTGCTTGAGGTAGTCCTTGACCGGGTCCGCAGTCGCGCCGGCGGACACCACCTGCTGGGCGGGGGCGTCGTCGTCGTCGGCATCGGAGTAGACGAAACCGGTGCTCGTTCCGACCTCCGCCTCGGCGGGGTCGGGCTTGATTTCGTCGGCGTCCGGTTCCACCGCGGCATCCACGATTGACTCCACGGGCTCATCGATCGGGTCGACGACCACTGCGGTATCCGTTGATGCTTTCGCCGGAGTCTTGGCTGCTGCAGCCTTGGTGGCAGCCTTTTTGGGTGCGGCTCTGCGCTTGGTGGTGGTGGTGCCGGCTTCCGCTGAAACCGGGGCTGCTGTCTTCTTAACCGACACAGAGAACCTTTCATACGCGGTTTGCGGTGCCATCAAGGGGACAACACCACTATGACCCTGTCAAGTCCACGCCTTGGTTCAGACGAAGACCGAGGATCAGCTCCTAATAGGAACTTCCTCCGGGTGCGGGACTATTCCGGGCCTGCCCTGTTCGGCAGGCACCGGAGCCTCGCAGGCCTCCATGTGATGCGCGGACCCCACCGGGTCTCGTCGTTCATTGTCTCACGCTTTGGTGTTCGCGTGAATTTCCGGGCCCTGCGGACCGTGTCCGGTCACGCCGGCCGCCCACGCCGGGCACTCCACGCGGTCTCCGGGCTGCACGCCCAATCCGGGAGTCCGCCGCGGAGGATGAGTTGTTTAAGGAGCCCAGCCAGCCGGTAGCCGGGGCAGGCGCGTTCGGCGCGCTCGAGATACACACAGGCGAGGGATCCACGGCCGCGGGCGAACTCGATCCACCCAAGCATCGAGTGCACCGCCGCCTGGGATTCGCCCGCGGATACGGCGGCGAGTCGGAGGAGGAGATCGTGCGCGGCGTCGAGCGTGTCCCACCGCGGCGCCTCGGATGAACGCCCCACCAGGAAGTCGGTGTAGCGCCGGCAGGCTCCGGCCCGCTCTCCGGCCGGAAGCAGCCCACCGCCAAGGGCATCGATCGATTCACGGTACGGGATGCCGGCCGGGTTGAAGCCTCGACGAGCGTCGGGACCGCCATCCGGGCCACCGCTCGCGCCGCCGTCGGGACCGCCATCCGCGCCGCCGTCCTGACCGCCGCCCGCGCCGCCGTCCTGACCGCCGCCCGCGCTGCCACCCTTTTCACCTCCCCGCGGTGCCTCCAGTGCCAGGGACCGTCCGGCGGCGGCAAGGGGCACCACCGGCTCCACCCTTGGATGGCCCGGACCGCCCACCACTCCGCAGGCGCGTGCTCCCTGTTCGGCTGCCTCCAGGCCACACCCAGCGAGCACCAGCACTGAATCGCGGATGGCCCTGCACGAGAGGCCCGCCAGGAGGAAGGCCGCCGTCTCGTGCTCCTGCCGGCCCAGCGGTGGCCGTCGGCCGCTGAGCAGTTGGTCCCAGACGAGCAGGGTGGCCCGGAACTGGGAGGCGGTGGTCCAGATGCGGGCGCACCGGCGGCGGTAGGAGGCCGTGAGCGCCTCGACCGACGGCTCCCCCGCCACCGTCGACCCCGGCGGCAGCGCCGCGGCCGTCTCCACCGACGGCGAGAAGGAGCTTCCCCGCAGCACCAGTTCGGCGCTGGCGGTGCTGTCGCTGATCTCCGCAAGGGGCCGCCCCGGCCAGGGGCAGCACCGGGTGTCGGCACAGAAGTATTCGCGCCAGGCCGTTCCGGAGACCACCCAGCCGTCCCGCAGCGGGGTTCCCGCCGCCCGCAGCGTCCGCTCGAGCTGGCGGACCATCCGGCCGTAGGGTGGCCGCTCCGGTTCGGACCACCGGGCATCCGTGTAGAGGATCATCACCGCCCCGTCGGCCGCGGTGTCGGACGCCAGGATGGCCGCCACTCCCTCGGCATAACTGCCTGCCCCGGCGCCGGCGCCCGGCAGGTCGACCCGCAGGGTGGCGCCGACCCGGCCGCCCGACAGCGTCAGCACCACAAGGCTCTCGACGGGAAGGAATCCAATGGCATGCGGGACGTAGGACAGGAGGTCGGCTGCGGTGCCGAGGTGCAGCCGTTCCGGGTCGCTGGTCATGGTGCCAGCCTGCGCCGGCCTCTTGCTGCCCGTCCGCGCGGGTCCGGTTAAGTGGACAACCACCGGCGCGGTTTCCGCCCTGCCCAGCAGCCCGGGCCCCGTCATCTCCCGGAGGAAAAAGCCGTGGCCTGTTCACCTGAGGGAAAGGGGTGGTCCGGTGGTATTACTGGGTGGGTGAACAGGAAGATCTCCCACCGGCGACAACGGCGTCCGGGGTCAGGCGGCACCGCAGCGGAACCGGCAGCGGGCACCGCCGCGGACCAGGCAGGCGGCACCGCAGCGGAGCCGGCAGGCAGCGCCGATGCCCGTGACCAGCGCCGGGTGGTGCAGGTGCTGGCCGGTGCCCAGATTCTCGGCGGCATCGGCATGGGTGCCACGCTGTCCCTCGGTGCGCTGCTGGCCGCCGAGCTTTCCGGGTCAAGCTCCTGGTCCGGGATGGCGGCGACCATGAGCACCCTCGGCGCGGCGGTCCTCGCCGTTCCCCTGGCCCGGCTCGCCCAGCGGTCCGGCCGCAGGATCTCCCTCTCGACCGGCGCCCTGATCGCGGGAGCCGGAGCGGTGCTGGCCATCACTGCCGCGGCGGTATCCCAGTTCCCCCTGCTCTTGCTCGCCCTGCTGCTGCTGGGCGCGGGCTCCGCGACGAACCTCCAGGCGCGGTTCGCCGCGACGGACCTCGCCTCCGAGGCCACCCGCGGCCGCGACCTCTCCCTCGTCGTATGGTTCACCACCATCGGCGCGGTCCTGGGCCCCAACCTGTTCGAACCCGGCGAAGCGCTCGGCGCCGTTCTCGGCCTGCCTCCGCTCTCCGGAGCCTTCGTGTTCTCCGCGGTCGCCCAGGCGGCCGCCGCCGCCGTCTATGCGGTCTGCCTCCGCCCGGACCCGCTGCTGCGCGCCCTCACCCTGCGCGGCACGGCGCCGGGTCCGGAGCGCCGCAGGGGTGGCCTTGCCGCTCTCCGCGGCAACCCCCTGGCCCGCTACGCCGTCCTCGCCATCGCCTGCAGCCACGCCGCGATGGTGGCCCTGATGTCAATGACCCCGGTGCACCTTCGCGACCACGGGGCGAGCCTGGCTGTTGTGGGACTGACCATCAGCCTCCATGTGGCCGGGATGTTCGCCTTCTCCCCCGTGTTCGGCTGGCTGGCCGACCGCGCCGGGAGGATCGCCGGAATCCTTGTGGGCCAGGCCCTGCTGCTCGGCGCCCTGATCCTCGCCTGGACCGGCGCTGAATCCGCGGCCGCGGTCACGGTCAGCCTCATCCTGCTCGGCCTGGGCTGGTCGGCCTCCGTGGTCTCGGGGTCGGCCCTCGTCGCCGAGTCGGTGATCGTCCCGGACCGGGCCGCCGTCCAGGGGGTCTCGGATCTTTCGATGAATGCTGCCGGAGCGCTGGGTGGGGCGCTCGCAGGCCCCCTCCTGACCGCGCTTGGCTATTCAGGCCTCGGGCTCACCGTGACCGGGCTGGTGGGCGTGGTGGTCGTCTGGACCGCCGTCCGGGCCTTCACTGGGCGGGCGCCGGCGGGACGCCCCCTCGAAGCGGCCGACGCGCCCCGGGCCGGCGGGTCCTGACGCGGCGGAGCCACCCCGCGCCGAGCAGTTACCCGTCGGCACCGTCGAGTACCACGGGCAGCCCGAGGAACCGCGAGTAGCGGTCCGCCGCGGCCCGCAGGGCCGCTTCCCCGCCCGTGCCGGCGGGGGCCTCCCCGGGGAACGGCGCAACTGCGAGGCAGACGGAGCCGCCGCGGATTTCCTGCTCCCAGGTTCCGCGAATCCTGCCCGAAACCGCCAGGGCCGGGCGGAACAGCCCGTTCACCGCAGGGCCGACGGCGCTGCGGTGGCGCTCCTCAAGCACGAGGGTCCAGTCCGCATACCCGATGGTGTATTCATCGAAGCCGGGAAGCAGGTGCGCCGGCACCGGCCCTCCGGACCGGGCGTCGAGGACCTCGGGGTCGACATAGGACGGCTCCCCGTCGGCCGGCAGGACCGCCAGGTCCGGTTCGGCCAGGTGGAGGGCGAGCCGGGAGTCGGTTAGGGTCAGTCCGCTCCACCAGGCGAGGTCGCGGGCCGTGGCGGGCCCGTGGCCGGAGATATAGCGGAACGCCAGCCGGGCCAGCGCCTCCTCCCGCCCGGGCGGCTCCACCGCCGGGATCCGGTCCCGGAACAACGCGAAGGTCTGGGTGCGGCCCTGCGGCGGACCGATGATGACCACCTGTGTCTCGGCGAGGTAGCGCAGGATGTGTGAACCGCGCTGGCCGCCCGTCGGGATGCCGGCGTCCTCGAGCAGGCGCAGGACAGTGGTACGCGGCAGCGCCGCTCCCTCGAGTGCGGCACCGAGCACGTCCGCGGCCTTCGCGAACACCGCCCCGGTGAGGCCCGCGTCCCGCCAGAGCTTCCCCCGGCCGCTCCAGGCGCGCGGACCGAGCAGGGACAGCAGCCACGGCGCGTCCGCCGGTGCGGTGAGGTGGAGGGTTCCGCGCATCGTCCAGGTCTGCACGATCGTCCCCCCGTGCAGTGCGTCGGCGAGCGCCGCGTCGGTGAGGCCCGGGGTGCGCAGGCCCAGGCTCCACCGGGCCCCTGGGAGGTTCTGTGCCTGGACGGCGAGCATCCGGCGCACGGTCTCAACCGGACCCCGCGAAGGGCTTTCAGCGAGCCAGTGCGAGCGCAACCGGAGCTGCCGGAGATCATCCTGCGTTCGGGCCGCCACGGAGGTTCCCGTCAGGCGTGCTGGACCAGGCGCTGGCGCACGGCCATATCCCGGTACAGCGCGCTGCTCTGAACGAGGGTCGCGTGGGTGCCCGAGGCCACCACCCGCCCGCGGTCCATCACCAGGATCCGGTCGAAGTCGGCGATGGTCGAGAGGCGGTGGGCGACGACGACGACGGTCCGGCTCCGCGCGGCCTCGCTGAGGGTCCGCTGCAGCAGCTGTTCCGTGCGCGAGTCCACGGCGGAGGTGGGTTCATCCATCAGCAGGACCGGCCGGTCCGCCAGGAGCACCCGCGCCCAGGCGAGGCGCTGGCGCTGTCCACCGGAGAGCCGGACGCCGTCCTCTCCCAGGTTGAGCCCCAGGCCCGACTCCGAGCGCTCCACCAGATCGCCCAGTCCCACCGACTGCAGCGCCGAGACCATCCGGGCCGAGGTGGCGTCGGGGGCGCTGATCCGCAGGTTGTCGGCGAGCGTGCCGCTGAGCACGGGCGCTTCCTGCTCGACGAGGCCGAGGCGGGAGCGCAGTTCGCTGCGCGGGATGGCCGCCAGGGGCACACCGTCATAGGTGATCGTTCCCCCGGTGGGCTCGTAGAAGCGCTCGAGGAGCCCGAGCACGGTCGACTTTCCAGCACCCGACGGTCCGACGATCGCAGTCCGGCTGCCGGCGGGGACCGAGAAGCTGAGGTCCGCGAGGACAGGTTCGCCGCCGTCGTCGTCGTACCCGAAGGACACCGAGTCGAACCGGACCTCCGGCGCCGTGGACGCGGTGCGACCGGGCGTGAGTCCGTCTTCGTCGCCGGCTTCGGGCTCCAGCCGGGTGACCTCCTGGATCCGGTCGAGGGCCGCCAGGCCCGCCTGGATCTGGACGAAGGCGCCAAGGGCGGATCCGATCGGCAGCACCAGGAGGAACAGGTAGAGGATGAACGCCAGGAGGTCGCCAAGCGCCAGAGACCCGTCGGCCACCCGGACGCCGCCCACCGTGAGGACCACGATGAACGCGCCCTGGATGCAGATCGACATGATCGGCTCGACGACGGCCTGCAGTTTCGCGGCCGCAACCCCGGCACGGTAGGCGCCTACCGCCTCCCGGTCGATCAGGGCCGCCTCGCGGTCCTCGGCCACCGCGGCCTTGATGGTGCGGATGCCGGAGAGGCCGCGCTCCACGGCGGCCGCCATGGCGCCGACCGCCTCCTGCACCTGACGGCTCCGCCTGCGGATCAGCGATCCCAGCATTACGACGCACGCGGCGCCGCCGAGCACCGCGGTGACGGTGATGCCGAAGAGCAGGGGGTCGAGAAGGATCATCAGCACCACCGCGGCGGCGAACATGAGCACCGAGGAGACGATCTCGAAGAGGCCCGAGGTGATGACGCTGCGCAGGAGCGTTGTGTCCGATCCGACCCGGGACATCAGGTCCCCCACGCGCCGTGCGTCGAATTCGCGGACCGGCAGGCGCAGCAGCTGGCCGACGAGGGAGCGGCGGACGCCGAGCACGACGGATTCGGCGGTGCGCTGCAGGAGGTAGGACTGGCCGGCGCTGAAGACCGCCTGGCCGAGGGTGATCGCCACGAGCAGCCACACGAAGGTGGTCCAGTCGGTGCCGGCGCCGACGGCGTTGATGAGCTGCTGGACCATGAGCGGCTGCAGCAGGGCAAGGGCGGTGGCGACCAGGGAAACCGCTCCGGCGGCCACGAGCAGGCTCACGTGTCCGCGCAGGTAGGGCAGGAACTCGGCGAAGGAGGCCCGCCGCTCCGGGATTTCGGTGCTCACTTCCGGCGTCCCAGCAGCCCCCGCCCGCCGTACTTTCGGTGCACGGCCTGCCGGGTCACGCCGAGGGGGCCGGCGATCTGTTCCCAGGTCAGCCCTCGGGCCCGGGCGCGCCGGACCTGGACTGCCTCGACGCGTTCGAGTTCCTGCCGAAGCCGTGCCGCGGCTGCGAGGCCCGATCTCGGATCGTCATCCGCCGCGGCGGTCCTCACAAGGTCCATCATGTCCTCCACTCTCATCGTGTCAACATAGGTTGACCGACGGCACTCTGTCAAGGGACGTTGACATGCGAAGAGGTATCCGATGGGACAGCGGAGCCGCCGGGATCAGGGGCGCCCGGCGCCAGCAGTCCACGAAGCGTAGGTGGAGCCGAGCACCAGCGGCTCGGCCGGAATATTGATTCCCTGCCGGAAGGCCTTTCCCGCGGCCCCGGGGAGCGGCAGCGGGAGCCGGAGGCCCCGGCGGCCGGAAACCCGCAGGTAGTCGGCGGCGTACTCGCGTGCCGTGCGGACCTCGGGGCCTGCCACCTCACGCGCGTGTCCGGTCGTGTCCGCCGGGACGAGTTCGACGAGCCGGCGGGCGACGGCGTCGGGATCGATGGTCTGGAAGCGGGCGCCGGAGAAGTATGGACAGAGCCCCACCCGCCGCAGGGAGGAGTGAAGGGCCTCGACGAAGGTATGGAACTGGGTGGCACGCAGGATGCAGGTGTCCGGTCCCGCGCCGAGGTAGGCCTGTTCCTGGGCGAGCTTGGCCTGATAGTAGGCCAGCGGGGACCTGTCGATCCCGACGATCGAGAGCAGGACCGCCCGGCCCACCCCTTCGGCGGCGGCGGCCTCCATCAGTCTCGCCGCGCCGCCGACGAAAGTTCCCTGCTGGGCGGCGCGGAGCTTTGCATTCGTCACGTCGATCAGCGCCTCACACCCGCGCAGCGCCTCCTGCAGGCCCTCCCCTGTCGACACATCGGCAGCGCGGTACTGCGGCCCCTCCGGAGAGTCCGGCCGCCTGCCGGAACGGGAGAGCACAACGACCTCCTGCCCTTCCTGAAGCAGGTACCGCGTGACCAGGGAACCGACAGCTCCCGTTCCACCCACAACCGCTACCCTGCGCACCGCGCCCCCTTGCCGCTTGGAAGTCCGGGCCCCTGCCGGCCGGATGACGCCACTCTAGACGCCGGTGCGGGCAGAACACAGGACCGGGCCACAGCGTTGCCCCAGCGGAGAGTTAACGCAGAGGGCACCGGGTCCTTCCGGACCCGGCGCCCTGACGCGGTGCGAAATGGCCTGCTCAGCCGGTCAGCGCTGGCCGAACGGATCGGTGGCATCCCCCGGGTCCTCGTCGCGGTCCAGCGCACCGCCGAGCAGCAGGCTTGACTCCTCTTCGGCCTGCGGGCTGGCCAGGTAGGCCTCGACCTCGGCGCCGAGCTCCTCGGCGCTTGCCAGCTCGCTGTTCTCCTTCACCAACAGTGAGCGCCGCTCAACGCTGGCGGTGCGTTCGTCGTAGTTTTCCTCGAGGGAGCTCACCACCGACTGCACCTCGGCCGAACCGCTCACCTGGCGGGCGATCTGCCGTTCGACGACCCGGCCGGTCTCCCGCAGCCGGTCGGTGGGGAGCATAAGTTCCGCCGTAGCGCCCAGGTGTTCGAGTGCGGCGACGGCAGCGGGCGGGTATTCGGCCTCGGCAAGGTAGTGCGGCACGTGCACCACGAGCCCGACGACGTCGACGCCGGCCTCCATCAGCCGCATTTCCGTCAGGGAGCCCACCGAGGCGTCGACCTGCACCGTGGGCCGCCAGGCGTTCATGCCGGCGGTGAGGTCGGGGCGGTTCCCGTGCGCGGTCACGCCGATGGGCCGGGTATGGGGCACCGCCATGGGGGCCGAGTGGATCCAGGCGACGAGCGAGACGTCGAAATCCTTGATCAGGAGCTTCACGGCGCTGACGAAGCGTTCCCACTGCAGGTCCGGCTCGAGTCCCGCCAGCAGCAGGAACGGCTCGCCCAGCCCGTCATGAAGAAGGTGCAGTTCAAGCCGCGGAGCCTGATAGGCGGTGAAGTGGTCCTCCTCGAAGAGGATCCGGGGACGCCGGCTGCGGTAATCGATGAGCTGGTCGGTGTCGAACACGGCGACGAGTTCCGAATCGAGGGTCTCCAGGAGCTCCTCGCTGACCTGCGAGATGACCTGGCCGGCGTCGAGGAAGCCGCTCAGGCCCGCCAGCAGGGGCAGACCCTGCAGCCGCTCGGGGTCGACAGTGGTACTGAGGCTGAACAGTGTCCGTGGATCAAGCATCATTTCCTCCTGCATTTCCCGAGGCAGCCGGCGCGGGCGCGCCATCGGGGTTCCAACTACTCTGCTGATTCTCTCAACACCGAGGGCGCATCCAACATTCCGCACCACCGGCAAGCGGAAATCCGGCGGGCTCCGGTGAGGGCCCGGACGGGCCCCGGCCGGCGGACGGCCATCGGCGGGCTTCGGCCGCCCCGGTCCCGGTGCGCGGGTACCGAGGGGATACGATCGAAGGACGGACACCGGCCTGCCCGCGGCCCGGCGCCGGGTGCTGCACAGGCGGCCCGGAGCCCGATTCCCCATCTCGGAAAGAGGAAACACCTTAGTGATGAAGCCAAGCGAGCCCACTCTGACAGCGGTTGCCAAAGAGCTGAAAAAAATCCCAAGTGACGCCCTGGTGATCGGCGTAGGCAAGGGCCAGGACGGCCCGGTCCTGCTCGACAGTCCCCTGCCGGCGAAGGCCGCCCGCGCCCTGGGCGATTCGCTCCAGGTCCTCGGCGTGACCGGCGCCGCCGACGACGTCCGCCGGCTGGCCGCACTGCCGGACACCGGCTCGGAGTCCCTCGTGCTGGTCGGCGTGGGCCCGGTGACCCCGGGAACCGCGGTGCCGGCCGAGACCCTGCGGCGCGCCGCCGGAGCAGCGGTCCGCCAGCTCAAGGGCCTCGAGACCGTGGTGCTCGCCCTGCCGGCACCGGGCGTGGCCGACGCCACGGCGGTCGCCGAGGGCGCCGCCCTGGGCGCCTACGCGTACGACGGCTACCGGTCGGGCCTCGGCGCCGACGGCAGGCCCGCCCCGCGCAAGGATGACGGACCGGTGCGCACGATCCTGGTCCACACCGCCGCCGCACAGGACGGCGCACAGGACGCCGCGCTGACGGCCGGGCTGGCCCGCGCCGCCGTCCTGGCGAAGAACGTGAACGCGACCCGCACCCTGGTCAACCAGCCGCCGAGCCACCTCTACCCCGAGAGCTTCGCGCAGGCAGCGCGGGACCTCGCAAAGGGCCTTCCCGTCAAGGTGACGGTGATGGATGAAAAGAAGCTCGAGCGCGACGGCTACGGCGGCATCCTCGGGGTCGGCAAGGGCTCCTCCCGGCCGCCGCGCCTGGTGAAGGTCGAATACGCGCCCGCGAAATCGAAGGTGCACCTGGCCCTCGTCGGCAAGGGCATCACCTTCGACTCCGGCGGCCTGTCCCTGAAGCCCGCCGCCAGCATGCAGACCATGAAGCTGGACATGGCCGGCGCCGCCGTCGTGCTGAACACCGTCCTCGCCGTGGCCGAGCTGGGCCTGGCCGCCAAGGTGACCGCCTGGCTGTGCCTTGCGGAGAACATGCCCTCGGGCACCGCCCAACGTCCCGAGGACGTCCTGACCACCTACGGCGGGCGCACCGTCGAGGTCCTCAACACCGACGCCGAGGGCCGTCTGGTGCTCGCCGACGGCCTCGCCGCCGCCAGCGAGGAGCACCCCGACGCCATCATCGACATCGCCACCCTCACCGGTGCCCAGATGATCGCCCTGGGCAACCGCACCTCCGGCGTGATGGGCGACGACGGCGTGCGCGACGCGGTCAAGGCCGCAGCCGACCGCGCCGGTGAGTCGTTCTGGCCCATGCCCCTGCCCGAGGAACTGCGTCCGAGCCTCGACTCCCAGGTGGCCGACATCGCCAACATCGGCGAGCGGTTCGGCGGCATGATGACGGCGGCCGTCTTCCTGCGGGAGTTCGTCGGCTCGACCGACGGGGAGAAGATCCCATGGGCGCACCTCGACATCGCCGGTCCGGCCTTCAACG
Organism: Arthrobacter zhaoguopingii; assembly: GCF_009828605.1. Taxonomy (NCBI): domain Bacteria; kingdom Bacillati; phylum Actinomycetota; class Actinomycetes; order Micrococcales; family Micrococcaceae; genus Arthrobacter; species Arthrobacter zhaoguopingii. Next base: position 42,634 of record NZ_WIAE01000009.1, read on the forward strand.
AAGGCTCCCCCTACGGGTACACGCCCAAGGCAGGCACCGGCGTCGGCGTCCGCACGCTCCTGGCCTACGTCGAGGACGTGCTCGGGCGGGCCTCCTAGGTCAGCACGAAGGCCCGCCCGGCACACCGCCCGGCGGGCCTTCGTGAGACTGCCCACACGTGCCCGGAATGGGGGGTTCCCATGTGGCCGCGGGCAGCATGGAGCGATAGGGTAAAGCCTGATCACCAAGCAATTTGGCACAATCAATCACCGACGCGTCTCGGCGCGTCATTGCTTACGCGAGGGAGCGTCAAAGTGGCCGATACGGCAGCTGCGCAAGAATTCGACATCCTGATCCTCGGCGCGGGAAGCGGTGGCTATGCCGCCGCCCTCCGGGCCGTTCAGCTGGGTTTGACCGTAGGCCTCGTGGAGAAGGGCAAGCTGGGCGGCACCTGCCTCCACAACGGCTGCATCCCCACCAAGGCGCTCCTGCACACGGCGGAGGTCGCGGACAGCGCCCGCTCGGCAGGCAAGTACGGCGTGAACGCCACCTTCGAGTCGATCGACATGGGCGCGGTGAACGCCTACAAGGAAGGCATCATCGCCAGCAAGTTCAAGGGGCTGACGGGCCTGATCAAGTCCCGCGGGATCACCGTGATCGAAGGCGCCGGCCGGCTGACGTCCCAGAACACGGTCGAGGTCGACGGGACCTCCTACACGGGCAAGAACATCGTTCTCGCCACCGGTTCCTACTCGCGGACCCTGCCCGGCCTTGAGATCGGCGGCAGGGTCATCACCTCCGACCAGGCCCTGCAGATGGACAGCGTCCCCAAGAGCGCCATCATCCTCGGCGGCGGCGTCATCGGCTGCGAGTTCGCCTCCGTCTGGGAGTCCTTCGGCGTCGACGTCACCATCATCGAAGCCCTCCCCTCCCTCGTGCCCAACGAGGACGCCACCATCGTCAAGGCCTTCGAGCGTGCGTTCAAGAAGCGCGGCATCAAGTTCAACACCGGCACCCGCTTCCAGGGCGTCGAGCAGAACGACGAGGGCGTCACCGCCACCCTCGAGGACGGGAAGACCTTCAAGGCCGACCTCATGCTCGTGGCCGTCGGCCGCGGACCGGTCACCGCGGACCTCGGCTTCGAGGAGGCGGGCCTCACGATGGACCGCGGCTTCGTCATCACCAATGAGCGCCTCCACACCGGCGTCGGCAACATCTACGCCGTCGGCGACATCGTCCCCGGCCTGCAGCTGGCCCACCGCGGCTTCCAGCAGGGCATCTTCGTCGCCGAAGAGATCGCCGGCCTCAAGCCCGTCGTCGTCGAGGACCTCAACATCCCCAAAGTCACCTACAGCGAGCCCGAGATCGCCTCGGTCGGTTACACCGAGAAGGCCGCCAAGGAGAAGCTGGGCGAGGACAAGGTCCTGACCCAGGAGTACAACCTGGCCGGCAACGGCAAGAGCTCCATCATCGGCACCGGCGGGCTGGTGAAGCTCGTTCGGGAGAAGGACGGCCCCATCATCGGTGTCCACATGATCGGCAGCCGCATGGGCGAGCAGATCGGCGAGGCGCAGCTGATCGTCAATTGGGAGGCCTACCCCGAGGACGTCGCCCAACTGGTTCACGCCCACCCGACGCAGAACGAATCCCTCGGCGAGGCCGCCCTGGCCTTCGCAGGCAAGCCCCTGCACAGCTGAGCTCCGCCCGCACCCCCAAGTGCGGGCCCGGTGCACCCCAAACGGGGTGCACTAAGCTCGCAATAAGCCATCCAAGCATTTCCGGCTGACCCCGCACCACCGGGGGCCCGGCCGCCAGGAACGAACCAACAAGGAGAAACGGGGACACTATGTCTGAATCCGTGAACTTACCCGCTCTCGGTGAAAGCGTCACCGAGGGCACCGTCACCCGCTGGCTGAAGCAGGTAGGCGACCGAGTCGAAGTTGACGAGCCGCTCCTTGAGGTCTCGACCGATAAGGTCGACACCGAGATTCCCTCGCCGATCGCGGGCGTCATCGAAGAGATCCTCGTCGCCGAGGACGAGACGGCCGACGTCGGCGCCCCCCTGGTGCGCATCGGCGACGGCTCGGGAGGCGGCTCGGCCGACTCCAACGGCAGCGCGGCTCCCGCCGCCGAGCCGGCCGCCGAAGCCGCCCCGGAACCGGCAGCCGAAGAAGCACCCGAACCGGCGCAGGAAGCCGCCCCCGCGCCCGCCGCTGAGGAGGCTGCCGCACCGGCCGCCTCCGGTGGATCGGACAGCGGTTCGGACAGCGGATCCGGCGAAGGCACGGAGGTCACCCTGCCGGCCCTCGGCGAAAGCGTCACCGAAGGCACGATCACCCGCTGGCTCAAGGCCGTCGGTGACGAGGTCGCCGTCGACGAACCGCTCCTCGAGGTCTCGACCGACAAGGTCGACACCGAGATCCCCTCCCCCGTGGCCGGAACCCTCCAGGAGATCCGCGTCAGCGAGGACGAAACGGCCGAGGTCGGGGCCGTCCTCGCGGTCATCGGGACTGGCGCCGGCGCACCGGCCAAGGCCGAGGCGCCCCAGGGCGAGCCGCTCGCCGCCGGCGAGGCGGAGAGCCGCGAAGCCCCGGTGGCGGCACCCAAGGCCGAAGAGGCTCCGAAGCCCGCCGAGAAGACCTCTGAGCCCGAGCAGGAACCAGCGCCCGCCCCGGCACCGCAGGAAGCGCCCGCTCCGGCCCCCGCGGCCGAGCAGGAGGCTCCCGCGGAGTCCCAGCCGGCCGGTGACGCCTACGTGACCCCGCTGGTGCGCCGCCTGGCCAACCAGAACGGCGTCGACCTCGCCTCCCTCCGGGGCACCGGCGTCGGCGGTCGGATCCGCAAGCAGGACGTCCTCGAGGCAGCGGAGGCGGCCAAGGCCGCCGCTCCGGCTCCCGCCGCGGCACCGGCGTCCGCGCCGGCCCGCGCTGCCGCTCCCGCCGTGGAGCCCTCGAAGCTGCGCGGCACGGTCGAGAAGGCCCCACGGATCCGCCAGACCATCGCGAAGCGGATGCGGGAGTCCCTCCAGGTCTCCGCCCAGCTCACCCAGGTCATCGAGGTCGACATGAGCCGCATCGCGCGGCTGCGGAACACCGCGAAGAACAGCTTCCAGGCCCAGAACGGCGCCAAGCTGACCTTCCTGCCCTTCATTTCGAAGGCCGTGATCGAAGCGCTGAAGCAGCACCCGAAGCTCAACGCGTCCTTCGACGAGGAAAAGAAGGAGATCACCTACCACGACGCCGAGCACCTGGCGATCGCGGTGGACACCGAGAAGGGCCTGCTGGTTCCGGTCATCCGCGATGCGGGCAACCTGAACCTGGGCGGCCTGGCGAAGAAGATCGCCGACGTCGGAGCGCGCACGAAGAACAACAAGATCGGACCGGACGAACTCGCGGGCGGAACGTTCACGATCACCAACTTCGGCTCGGTCGGGGCCCTGTTCGACACCCCGATCATCAACCAGCCCCAGGTGGCCATCCTCGGCACCGGGACGATCGTCAAGCGCCCGATCGTCGTCACGGACGCCGACGGCGAGGACACCATCGCCATCCGTTCGATGATGTATCTCAGCCTGACCTACGATCACCGCCTGGTCGACGGCGCGGATGCCGGCCGGTTCCTGCAGACCCTCAAGGCACGCCTCGAGGATGGAGCCTTCGAAGCCGAGCTCGGCCTCTAGGTTCTCCGCTTCACCACAAAGGGCGGCGTTCCCCTCGGGGAACGCCGCCCTTTGCTATTGTCTGCCGGTTACCGTCAGCCACTTGACGCCGCCGGTCCGGCACCCAGCGGGAATCCGGCCGCCGGCCCGGGAGCCGGGCGGCCGGGACCGGTCAGCCGCCCGGGCGTGCCGGCAGCGGCGCCGGGCGCAGGGAACGGTATCCCTCGCGCGCCGGGGGGAGGTCCGTGGGCAGCTCGGTGAGCATCTCCTTGAGGGTGGCCACACCGTGCTCGAGCTGCGGGTCCTCCCCCGCGGCGTAGGCGTGTGGAGGGAAGGGCACGTCGATGTCGGGGTCGACGCCGTAGTTCTCAACGCCCCAGCCGGGCCCGCCGGTCATCCAGAAGGAATACCTCGGCTGGGTGACGCCGGTGCCGTCGGCGAGGCGGAACCTTCCGTCGATACCCACCACGCCGCCCCAGGTCCGCGTCCCGATGACCGGGCCGATCCCGCGCAGCTTCGCGACCTGCGTGATGATGTCTCCGTCGGAGCCGGCGAACTCGTCGGCGAGGATGACGACCGGCCCGCGCGGGGCGTGCGCCGGGTAGGTTCCGGGCTGCTCGCCGCGGGGGAAGGCCCAGGCCGTGACCTTCCGGCCGATCAGCTCCGCCACCAGCTGCGAGGTGTGGCCGCCGCGGTTGCGCCGCACGTCGACGATCAGGGCGTCGCGGCCCGTTTCGCGGTCCAGGTCGCGGTGCAGCTGGGCCCAGCCGTTGGCCACCATGTCCGGGATGTGGAGGTAGCCGAAGCGCCCGGCGGAGGCCGCGTGCACGATGGAGCGGTTGGCGTTCACCCAGTTCTGGTAGCGCAGCCGTTCCTCGCTGCGCAGGGGCACAACGGCCACACGCCGGGTGGCCGCCGCGCCGCCGCCGTCCCGGCGGGTCACGGTCAGCTCGACGGTCCGGCCGGCCGAACCGGTGAGCAGGACCGACGGCCCGAACCCGGAAGGGACCGGCACGCCGTCGACGGCGTCGATGGTGTCCCCCTCGGCGACGGCCACCCCGGGGGCGCTCAGCGGGGAGGATGCCTGCGGATCGGATGATTCACCGGCGAAGATCCGCTTCACCGTCCAGCCGGCTTCCGTCGGCTCAAGCTCGGCGCCCAGGAAGCCCTGCGCACCGCCCGGTTCCGCGTTCAGGGCCGGGGTGACGTAGGCGTGGGAGGTTCCCAGTTCGCCGTGGAGCTCCCAGAGGACGTCGATCAGGTCGTCGTGCGAGCCGATCCGGTCAAGGAGCGGGCGGTACTTCGCGCCGACCGCCTCCCAGTCGATTCCGCCGAGGTCGGGCGTCCAGAAGAAGTCACGCTGGAGCCGCCAGGTCTCCTGGTAGGCCTGCTTCCATACGGCGACCGGGTCGAGCAGCACCCGCACGCGCTCGAGCCCCACTTCGATCCGCTCGGGCGACTCCGGCTCGACCTTGCCTGAGGTGGGGACCGCGGTGACGGTGCCCTGGCGGACGAGCACGGCGGTCGAACCATCCCCGCTGACCCGGTAGGAGTCCGCCTCGGCGGCGAGGACCTCGACGGTGCGCCGCTTCAGGTCGAACCGTTCCAGCCGGCGCGCCGGCTCCTGGTCGGCGGGAGTGGCCCGGCCGTCGCCGGTCAGTCCCCCGGCCTCCCCTGCGGTCCACAACAGGGCGCCGTCGACCGCGGAGAGGGACTCGTAGCGGCCCTGGGCGACGGGTACGGCGATGATCCGTTCCCCGATGCGGTCGGCGTCAACGCTGACCGCATCGGGCGCCTCTTCAGCGCCCCCGTCCTTCCCCGCGCCGTCCGGGCGGGCGGAGTGCGCGGCCGGGCCGAAGGGCGAGGGCGTATCGGCGGCGAGCGCCACCAGGAAGGGCTTGGTTGAGGCGGGGAAGCTCAGGTCGAAGCGGTGCGTGTCGTACACCGGATCGAAGCTGCGGTCCGAAAGGAACGCCAGGTACTTGCCGTCGCGGGTGAAGACGGGCGTGGAGTCGCGGAAACGCCCGTCGGTGAGGTCGTGGACTTCTGCCCCCTTTTCGGCCAGTGCGATGCGGATCCGGGTCCGGGCACCCTCGGTCGTCACCGGCTCCGCCCAGGTGACCCAGCGCGAGTCCCCCGAGAAGGCGATGTCGTTGATGGCGCCGTGTTCGGGCGCGGCAAGCGGGAAGAACGACCCCGAGGCCACCTCGAGCACCAGCAGCCCGCCGAGTTCACCGGCGACGGCGACGCGTGCCCCATCCGGGCTCACCGCGAGTTCGCTCGCGCGGAACGGGCCGTCGAAGGCGAAGGTGCGCAGCAGCCGCGCCTCCGGCGCGTCCTGGGCGGCGAGCGCGGTGGAGCCCGGGTCGCCGGCCCCGCCGTCGTCTCCGCCGTCGTCTCCGGCCGGGGCCTGTACCGCAGGAGCGCCCTGAAGCGCCGGCACCGGGGCCGGCAGGGCGGGGCCGCCGCTGTGCCGCTCCGGGTCCGGGGAGGTGCCCGGCTGCGGTGCGGTGCCGGCCGGCCTGGCAGCACCGAAGACATCACGGATGTAGAGGGATTCTTCGCCGCCGTGGTCGGCAACGTAGACGACGCCGTCCGCCCCAAGGGGCCGTCCCAACCGGGCCCGCACGCCGGCGGTGCCCTCGATCACGCGTGAGGGGCCGTCCCGGTGGGTCAGCCAGTGGAGGGTTCCGTGGGTTTCGACCACGCTGGCATCACCTGCGGGAACCGGAACGGCGGCCGCGAGGTGGCGGGCGGCGTCGAGCAGAACCGGCCGCCGCGCGGTTGAGGCCGACCCGAGCTCGATGTCCAGCCGTTCCGGCGCCGTCTCCGGGTCGAGCGAGCCCAGCAGCCACAGCTGTCCCGCCGATTCGTAGACGATCCGCTCCCCGTCGGTCGAGGCGTGGCGCACGTAGAAGTCTTCGTTGTCGGTGTGCCGGCGCAGGTCCGAGCCCTGCCGGTCCACGGAGTACAGGTTGCCGTAGCCCTCGTGGTCCGAAAGGAACGCCACGCGCCCTCCCACCCACATGGGATCGGTGAGGTTTCCGTCGAGCTCGGGCACGAACCGGGAGAAGCTGCCCCCGCCGTCGGTGTCGATCCACAGTTTTCCGGCCGTTCCGCCGCGGTAGCGTTTCCACCACGCCTGCTCGCGCGTCATCACGCTGCCGATGATCACCGGGCGCTCGTCGCCGAGCGCTTCCCCGTGCACGATGGTGTCGACCGGGCCGTACGGGAGCACCGTCTGGGCGGAACCGTCGAGGGGTACCCGGTAGGCCCAGGCCAGCCGGGGGTCCTCATGCCGGTAGGCGCTCGTGGCGATGACGTCGCCCTGTTCGGTAAACCCCTTGACCCGGGTGCTCTGGTGCCCCCAGAAGGTCAGGCGCCGGTAACCGCCGCCGTCGGCGTTCGCCGCCACCACCTCGGGCGCACCGGCCTGCACCACGGTCCAGGCGATGACCTTTCCGTCCGGGGAGAACCGGGGGTTGCGGGCGGGCAGCTGCATCGCCGAAATGCGCCACGCCCTTCCACCCGAAACCGGCGCCACCCAGACGTCGTTTTCGGCGACGAACGTGACGGAATCTCCGGAGAGATGCGGAAAGCGTAAGTAGTCTGAGGAACCCATTGCCCGATTCTAGCCACAGCCTCCGCCGCAACCGCTGAGGCCGCCGTGTTCCCCCGCGACGTCGTGGATGGTTCGATGGGGGCATGCATATTCTCATCGCCGGCGCTTCCGGCCTGATCGGCAAGGCTCTCTCGAACCGGCTGCGGGACAACCACACGGTCACCCGGCTTGTCCGGCGTGCTCCCGCAGGCCCCGATGAAGTGGCGTGGGATCCGGCCCGGGGCGAGCTCGACCCGTCGGTGATGGACCAGGCCGACGCCGTCATCAACCTTTCGGGCACGTCAATTGCCGGCGGCCTGTGGACCCGCAGCCACAAGGAGTCCCTTTACTCCTCGCGCATCCGCTCCACCCGCACCCTGGTCGAGGCGATGCGGCGGGCCGGCAGTCCGCCGGCCGTGTTCCTCAGCCAGTCCGCCTCCGGGTACTACGGGAATCGGGACGATGAGGTGCTCACCGAGGCCTCGGGCTCCGGTGACCTCTTCCTGTCCGACGTGTGCCGCCGCTGGGAGGCCGAGGCGGTGAGGGCCCCCGAGGGTGTACGCACCGTGCTGACCCGCACGGGCATCGTCATGAGCCGGAAGGGGGGCGCCCTGCCGAAGCTGCTCCTGCCGATGCGCCTCTACGCCGGCGGCCCCCTGGGAAGCGGCCAGCAGTGGTGGCCGTGGATCACCATGACCGACGAGGTCCGCGCCATGGAACACCTGCTCACCGCGGAGGTGGAGGGGCCGGTGAACCTCTGCGCGCCGCAGCCGGAGAGGCTGCAGACGCTCCTCCAGGAGCTCGGCAGGGCGTTGCACCGCCCCACCCGCTTCCGCGTCCCGCAGAAGGTCCTGACTGTGGCGATGGGCCAGCTCGCGGACGAGCTCCTGCTGGTGAGCGCACGGATGGATCCGAAGGTCCTCACCTCCTCGGGCTTCCGGTTCGACGCCGTAACCGCCGCCGATCTCGCCGAGCAGGTCCGGGATCGGCGCGTCTGACTCAAGGGCCCGGCACGGCCGCATACACCGAGTGGATCCTCCAGCCGCCTTCGTCCTGTAGGACGAAGACGAGTTCCTGCCGGCGCGGAGGGACCTCCGTCGAGACGGCGGCTCCCGAGCTGTCGAGTTCGGTGTGGGCCGAGACCTCCACCGTGGCGGCGACCGCCGCGGTCCGGGGTGCGCTGCCTTCGGAGGGGGTGCCCGACCCCGGGGGGAGTGCGGCAGGGGGTAGTGAGCCTGCGGGTTCGACGGCCCGGGCCTCGATCACGGTCAGCCGCAGCCCGGCCAGGCGCCGGCCGGTTTCCGCCAGCGCGGTGACTTCCCGGTGGTCCGCGGCCATCGCCGGCGACCCCGGCGCGTTGACCTCGCAGAGCACGGCGGGATCCGCCGTGGCGAAGGCGGCGGCTCGCTGCTGCGCCAGCTGAGGCAGTGCCTCAAGCGGGTCAACCTTTGAAACCGGTTCGGGCGCCGGAGCCTCCGACGGCTCCAGGGTGTCGGGCGTCGATCGAGGCCCCGAAGCATCCGGGGTGCCCGATGGAGGATGGGACTCCGCATGGCCTGGTGCACCTGCGGACTCGGGGGCCTCCGGTGATTCCGGAACGTCCAGGGGAGCCGGTTCCTGCCGGGGAGCCGGTTCCTGCCCGGGAGCCGGTTCCTCCCCGGGAGCCGGTTCCTCCCCGGGATCGGGTTCCGGGCCCCTCGCCGGCGGCAGCTGATCCGGCCCGGGTCCGGGCAGATCCGGCCCCCGGTCCGCTACGGCCTCCGGCGGGCGCTCAGGCAGGCGGGGGTGCCCGCCCTCCCCCTGTGCCCAGACCGCGCCGGCCGCAAGCAGGACCGCGAGGGCGGCCGCCGCAATCCATCCCGGAATCGAGTCCGGAACCCGACCGGGTCCCCACCGTGCGGCCGACCGCCGACCCCTTCCCGCCGCCGCAGCGCGCCGGCGCGGTTCCGCGGGCCGGGAATCCGTCCTGCTCCCCCGGGCCCGGACCCGCGGCCCGGAGCTCCCCCTCCCGCCCCCGAACGCTGATCCCGCGCCGGACCCACCGGACCTCCCTCCGCCCGGACCGAAGCGGCCCAGGGGACCCCGAAGCCTGGCGTCTGGTGCCGCGTCGCGCCGCGTAAGTAGGCGCGGGCGGACATCCTCCCCCACCGCCTCGACGAGCCCGACCGGCACTGCCGTACCCGCCCGCAGGGTCCCCCGCGCAAAGGAGACGGCATCAGGGCGCTGCGCCGGATCCCCGGACAGGGCCTCCTCGATCAGGCCAAGGAACCGGGGCGGAATCTCGGGTACCAGCAGAGACAGGGGCGGGCGCTGCGCTGACGGCCCGGGCACCCGGCCGGTCAGGGCAAACCACGCCACCGCACCGAGGGCGAAGACGTCGGCCTCGGTGTTGAGGCACTCCGGCTCCGAGGGGCGGGGATCCGTGAAGCCCGGCGTTCCGGCCGTGAGCCGCCGCCCCTCGCCGAGGCGCCGCCCCAGTTCGAAGTCGCTCAACAGCGGCTTGCCTTCCTCGGTGAAGAGGATGTTCGAGGGAGTGACGTCACCGTGGGACACCCCCTGCCCGTGGAGGTAGGCGAGCGCCTGCGCAATGGGCACCAGGACCGTGACCACCTCGCCGACCGGCAACGGACCCCGCACCGCCACCAGGTTCTGGAGGGAACCTCCGGGGGCGTAGTCCAGAAGCGCACCGGGGCCGCGGTCCGTCGCCACGATCCCGTGGACATTCACGAGGTGTTCGTGGCGCAGCCCGCCCGTCACGTCCACCTCCCGGTGGACCATTCCGACCACGATGCCGGGATCCCTTGCGTCCTGAGCAGCGCCGGAGTATCCCTCGGAGCCGACCTTCAGCGCGAAGACTGCGCCTCCGTCGTTTGCGGTGACGAGCCAGACAGAGGAACTGCCGCCCGTTCCGAGCAGGCGTCCCGTCTCGAACCCCTCGACCGAGGGCGGGGATCCGGCACCATATCCACCGTTCGGCACAGGGGCAACGCCGCCGTCAGGCTCAGGGGCAATGCCGCCGTCGTGGATCCCGGGACGCCTGGAGAAGGCGCCTCCCCCGGCATCGACGTCGCTGCTCCGGCGCCCGGTGCGACCGGGGAAACGGTGTCCGTCGCCGGCGGAGGTGTCCATCCTTAAGTTGTAGTCCCCGAAATCCCACCCGAGGCTCTTATCCACAGGGCAGGCGTACCTCTTTCGTGTGCGGATTTCTCCGCGCCTTTTTGCGGGTGGCGGGCATTACCCTTAACCCATGACTCTCGAGTTCGCCAGGATCGGCCTCTCTCCCGAATACGTCGACTACACGAGGGCCTGGGACCTCCAGCGCAGCCTGCACGACGCAGTCGCCGAGGGGCGCTCGCCGAGCACCGTGCTCCTGCTTGAGCACCAGGCCGTCTATACGGCGGGAAAACGTACCGAGGACCACGAGCGGCCCTTCGACGGCACGCCGGTGGTGGCGGTGGACCGGGGCGGGAAACTGACCTGGCACGGTCCCGGCCAGCTCGTCGGGTACCCGATCCTCGCCCTGCCCGAACCCACGCGGGTGACCGACTACGTGGCGATCCTCGAGGACGTCATCATCGCCGCGCTCAAGGACTACGACGTCGAGGGCATCCGCATCGACGGGCGGTCGGGGGTGTGGATCGCCGCCGGAGGAGGACTCCCGGACCGGAAGATCGCCGCCATCGGAATCCGCATCAACCGGCGGGTGACCATGCACGGATTCGCAGTGAACTGCAGCAACAGCCTGGCACCCTTCGAGCAGATCGTTCCCTGCGGCATCACGGACGCGGGCGTCACCAGCATCTCCGCCGAGACCGGCCGCACCGTTCCACCATCGGACATCGTGTCGCGCATCGAGGAAGAACTGCGCAAGAATGAGTCTGCATTGGTACTCGACGACGCGGCCACAACGCTTCCCGACGGACCGACCGACGATGCTGGCGCCGACCAGCCCAAAGGAGCTTTACTGTGAGCCTGGCCCCCGAAGGACGCCGCATGCTGCGCATCGAAGCGCGCAACGCCGAGACGCCCGTGGAGCGCAAGCCGGACTGGATGAAGGCCAAGGTCAATATCGGCCCCGAGTTCGTCTCCATGAAGAACCTGGTCAAGAAGGAAGGCCTTCACACGGTCTGCGAGGAGGCCGGCTGCCCCAACATCTTCGAATGCTGGGAGGACCGCGAGGCGACCTTCCTCATCGGCGGATCCGAGTGCACCCGCCGCTGCGACTTCTGCCAGATCGACACCGGCAAGCCCCAGCCGCTGGACCGCAGCGAGCCCTTCAAGGTGGCCCAGTCGGTCCAGTCGATGAACCTCCGCTACGCCACCGTGACCGGCGTCGCCCGTGATGACCTGCCCGACGAAGGTGTCTGGCTCTATGCCGAGACGATCCGTCAGATCCACAGCAAAAACCCCGGCACCGGCGTCGAAATCCTCATCCCCGACTTTTCCGGGCGGCCCGAGCACATCGCGGCCATCTGCGACGCGGCACCGGAGGTGTTCGCGCACAACGTCGAAACCGTCCCACGCATCTTCAAGCGGATCCGGCCCGCCTTCCGGTACGAGCGGTCCCTCGATGTGATCTCCCAGGGCCGGGCGCGCGGCATGGTGACCAAGTCAAACCTGATCCTCGGGATGGGCGAGACGCGGGAGGAAATTTCCGAAGCGCTCCGCGACCTTCACTCCGCCGGGTGCGACCTGATCACCATCACCCAGTACCTCCGACCGAGCGAACGGCACCTGCCGGTGGACCGGTGGGTCAAGCCCGGCGAGTTCATCGAACTCCGCGAGGAGGCCGAGGAGATCGGGTTCCTTGGGGTCATGAGCGGACCGCTGGTGCGTTCCTCCTACCGGGCCGGCCGGCTGTGGGCGCGCGCGATGCGGCGGAAGGGGCTCGAACTCCCGCCGGAGCTTGCGCACCTCGACGACTCCGGCCCCTCACTCCGGGAAGCCTCCGATCTGAAGGCCGGTTGACGGCCTGCAGGCACCTCAGCACTTCCGGCTTCAATAGGCCGCCTCGGCGCGCCCTGAGCGGCCGCCATCACGTAGAATTGAGCCACTATGTCGCACAGCATCAATCCTGAGGGATCCCCCGCGCCCAAACGGCGCCTTTTCTCCCGCAAGCCCAAGGCTGCCAAGCCGGCGAAGAAGACCGGCAGGACCAAGCAGATCCTCGAAGTCTTCAAGATGACGAGGCGCAACGACCCGAACGTGGTCTGGGTGATGCTCCTTGCCTTCCTGGGCATCATTGCTGTGGGGCTGATCATCGGTCTGCTCATCCAGAACGTCGTGACGCTGATGCTGATCTCGGTGCCGCTGGCCTTCCTGGCCGCGGTGTTCATCCTGTCGCGCCGCGCCGAACGGGCCGCCTTCTCGCAGATCGAGGGCAAGCCGGGCGCCGCCGGCGCCGCACTGAGCGTGCTGCGCAGGGGCTGGATCCTCGAGGAGCAGCCCGTGGCCATGAACCCGCGCTCCCAGGACGCCGTGTTCCGCGCCATCGGCCGCCCCGGCATCGTGCTGGTCACCGAGGGCCCGTCCGGGCGCGTGAAGCGCCTCGTCGACGACGAGCGCCGGAAGATGGCCCGCATCGTGCCGAACGTGCCTGTCCACGTGATCCAGGCCGGCCGCGGCGAGGGCCAGGTGCCCCTGGCGAAGGTGGCCAAGACCGCCCAGAAGCTCAAGAAGTCCCTCACCAAGCAGGAGGTGCACGCCGTCGACAAGAGGCTGCGCGCACTCGGCACCCGCCTGCCGATCCCAAAGGGCGTCGATCCGTACAAGGCCCGCCCGGACCGCAAGGCCATGAAGGGCCGCTAGGCCCGCGGACTTCTCTGTGGCAGGAAATTCCCGTGAATCCGGGGTTTCCTGCCACAGTTCGTTAAGGGGCCAGTGCGTTAAGGGGCAGTGGTTTGAGTATCAGTGCTTTGAGTACCAGTGCCCCGAGGGGCCGGTGCTCCCGGGGCCGGACTAAATCCGGACGAGGACGGTGCCGCGGACTCGGTCGTGGAGGCCGCGCTGGTCGGGGTCGAAGATGAGTGCGGGAATCACCAGGCAGATCAGCACGGAGCGGATTGCGGCGGTGAGGAACCCGGCCGGACGTCCATCGAGGGTCTGCACCTGCATGCTCAGCACCCGGTGGCCGATGCTGTAGCCGAAGAAGCCGACGAAGAGGATCTGTTCCAGGAGGAACAGGTACGTCGTGGCAAACGCGTCCCAGCCGAAGAAAGCCTGCGAGATGAGGGTGCACAGCGCCCAATCGATCAGCAGCGCCACCACCCGGGGCCCGACCCGCGCGATGGAGCCGGGGCCGCTCTTCGGACGTCCCAGCCGCTGTCCGGGCCAGTCCTGCGCTCCGGAGGGAGGAGGTCCGTTGAGCCAGGATCCGACGTCGTTTCGATTCACCACAGGCTCAGTTTACCGGCGGACGCCCGCCGGTCTTTCCCGTCCGGCGCAGACCGCCGTCCCGTCCGATGGCGCTGGCTCGGCCCTTCGCTCCCCGGACGGCACGCTAGGCTGAAAGCACTGCCCATTAAGTAACGTGCCGGAAACAATGGTGACACCAGAGGGAAACTGCGCGCTTCTACAGTTGTAACTTGTCGGCTGCAGCAAGGCACTGCCCGTGTGTCCGCTTTCTGTTGACGCGGACACCCGATGACGCCGGGCCGTTACCCAAGCTATGCGTAAGGAGCATCAATCCATGTTCAAGAATGCGGACGAAGTCCTCAAGTACATCGCTGACGAAGGGGTGAAGTTCGTCGACGTCCGGTTCACCGACCTGCCCGGAGTGCAGCAGCACTTCAACGTGCCGGCGAAATCGGTGGACGCCGATTTCTTCATCCACGGCCAGCTGTTCGACGGCTCGTCCATCCGCGGCTTCCAGGGCATCGCGGAATCGGACATGCAGCTGATCCCCGACGTCACCACCGCCTTCATCGACCCCTTCCGGGTCGAAAAGACGCTGGCGCTGAACTTCTCGATCGTGAACCCCCGCACAGGCGACCCGTACCACCGCGACCCGCGCGGCGTCGCCGAGCGTGCCGAGGCCTACCTCGCCTCCACCGGTATCGCCGACACTGCGTTCTTCGCACCGGAGGCGGAGTTCTTCATCTTCGACAACGTCCAGTACGAGTCCTCCCCGCAGGGAAGCTTCTATAAGGTCGACTCCATCGAGGCCCCGTGGAACAGCGGCCGCGAGGAGGTCGGGGGAAACCTCGGCAACAAGACCCCGTTCAAGGGTGGCTACTTCCCCGTCTCCCCCGTCGACAAGCAGGCCGATCTCCGCGACGCCATCTGCGTCGAGCTGGACCGGGCCGGCCTTGAGGTCGAGCGGTCCCACCACGAGGTCGGCGGCGCCGGACAGGCCGAGATCAACTACAAGTTCACAACGATGACCCACGCTGCGGATGACCTGCAGAAGTTCAAGTACATCGTCAAGAACGTCTCCAACGCCTGGGGCAAGTCGGCAACGTTCATGCCCAAGCCGGTCTTCAACGACAACGGGTCGGGCATGCACTGCCACCAGTCACTGTGGAACGGCAGCGAGCCGCTCTTCTACGACGAGCGCGGCTACGCTGGGCTGTCCGACATGGCCCGCTGGTACATCGGCGGCCTGCTCAAGCACGCTTCCGCCGTCCTGGCCTTCACCAACCCGACGGTGAACTCCTACCGCCGCCTGGTGAAGGGCTTCGAGGCCCCGGTCAACATGGTGTACTCGCAGGGCAACCGCTCGGCCGGCATCCGGATCCCCATCACGGGCTCCAACCCGAAGGCCAAGCGCATCGAGTTCCGCGCTCCGGACCCCTCGTCCAACCCCTACCTGGCGTTTGCGGCCCAGCTGATGGCGGGCCTCGACGGGATCAAGAACCGGATCGAACCGGCCGACCCCATCGACAAGGACCTCTACGAGCTGCCCGCCGAGGAGGCCAAGGACATCCAGAAGGCCCCCGGCTCCCTTGAGGAGGCGCTGCTCGCCCTCGAGGCGGACAACGAGTTCCTGCAGGCCGGCGGGGTCTTCACCCAGGACCTCATCGAGACCTGGATCGCGTACAAGCGCGAGGTGGAGATCTTCCCGCTGTCGCTGCGCCCGAACCCCTACGAGTTCGAGCTCTACTACGGCGTCTAGCCCGGCCCCAGGGACGCAGCGGGTGTTTACCCATAGACCGTCCTGACGACCTGGCACCGGCGCCTCACGCTGGCCGCCCGGAAGGCCCCTCCACCCGATCCGGGCGGAGGGGCCTTCTGCGTTCGCCCGCCGAAACTGCACCTCACCACGCTTCACCGCGTGCAGAACGTGGTGAGCTGCAGTTTCGAGGGGGTGAGGTGCGTTGAAGGGATTCCCCGGGATCGGCTGGGACCTGTTCAAACTTCCGGTTCGGCGCAACAATCGACCATGGAGAAAACTTATGAGGTCGAAGTTGAACTGGATCCCGGTGCTGAGGTTGAGGACAGCAAGGTCTTCGCGGTGGGGGCAGCGCAGATCCAGACGCTCGCCGCTGCCGACGGCCACACCCTGACCGATGAGGAGGTCCTTCAGGGCCTCCGCGCGGAGCGGGTCGCACCCGGCAGCAACAAATGCAGGGTCTCAAAGACCATCCAGATCTGACTCCGTCACCGCGCCGCAGCCCCGGTCCGCCCGCCGGGTAGACGGCGAAGCGGGCCGGCCCCCGGACTACCGGGCGCGAGCCCCCGCACCGGACACGGACACGCACACCCAAGCACGCAGGACACATGCGCGCGGCGGCACCAGCACGATGGCACACGGGCGCGGACAGGCCGGGATCAGCGCAGCACCGCGACACAAGATTCCCGCACTGAAGCGGCGCCCTGACACAGCGCGGCCGGGACCGCCACCAAAAACTGGGTCGCCACCGCGCGGTTCGCCGATGAAAAAATGGGCCGGTGCCCGTCGGCTGGACGGTGAATGTCCAGCGTCACCTAATTGGGGAAAATCCTCAGCACCCTTATAATTTCCCGAGCGCCGAAAAACGAACAGTTCGACGGATCGAGGTGTCAGAGAATGAGCAACGCCGTGCGCACGATGACGCCTCCACGCCGCGCCAGTACGCCGGCCAAAGAGGTCCGCAAGGATGTGCAGGGCCTCCGGGCCATCGCGGTGCTGCTCGTGGTGATCGCCCATCTCTGGCCTGCATGGCTGCCCGGTGGATATGTCGGAGTGGACGTGTTTTTCGTCATCTCGGGCTTCCTGATGACGAAGCACCTGCTCTCAGAGCTCGGTCGCACCGGCGGCGTCCGGCTTGGGGTCTTTTACCTCCGCCGCATCAAGCGTCTGTTGCCCGCCGCGCTCACCGTGGCCCTGGTTTCCCTCGCCGCGGCGTGGGCCTTCCTGCCCTTCCCGCGATGGGCCTCCCTCGCCTGGGAGACCATCGCCGCGACCGTCTATATCGAGAACTGGGTCCTTGCTGACAAGTCCCTTGACTACTCGGCGGACAACGCGGCGCCCTCGACCGTCCAGCACTACTGGTCGCTGTCGGTCGAGGAACAGTTCTACCTCGTCTGGCCGCTGTTCCTGCTGGGGCTCTTCCTGCTCGCCTCCCGGTGGAGGCTCCCCTCCGTTCAGGTGGTCCGCGGTGGCCTGGCCGCCGCCGGGGTGCTCTCCCTGTTCGTCTGCATTCACCTGACCTACACCAGCCCCAGCGAAGCCTACTTCGTGACACAGACAAGGGTCTGGGAATTTGCCGCCGGCGGACTCATCGCGACCGTCCTTACGCTCCCCCGCTCCCGCGCCGGGGCAGGGTTGCTGGTGAGCGGAGCCGCTCAGTGGGCCGGACTCGGCCTGATCCTGTTCGCCGCGGTCAGTTTCAACGACGAAACTCCCTTCCCCGGCGCGGCCGCGCTCGTGCCCGTGGTCGGCACCCTGCTCGTCCTGGTGTCGGGGCCGCACCACCCCAGGTGTTCCCCGAATACGCTCCTGGCGGCACCGCCGGCCCAGTTCATCGGAGACATCTCCTACTCCCTCTACCTGTGGCACTGGCCGCTGATCGTCCTGGCTCCCAGCATCCTGAACCGTGACCCCGCTCTCGGTGACGAGGTGCTGCTGCTCGCCGTTGCGGTGGCCCTGGCCGCGCTCACCAAGTCCCTGATTGAGGATCCGGGGCGCTCGGTCCTCTTGGCCGGTGCTTCATTCGGCCGGGTCCTCTCCGCAACGGCCGCTTCGATGGCCGTGGTCACCGCGGTGGCCGCTGCAATGATCATCAGCGTCGACAGCGCCGAGCGTAACCACAGCGCCGTCCTCAAGGATGCGTCGCGGAGCGCCTGCTTCGGCGCCGGCGGCCTCCAGCCCGACCGGCTCTGCCCGGATCCCCTTGGGCCGCCCGCCACGGAGGTAGTGACCGCCGCCGAATCCTACGACACCTCCCCTCCCGAATGCGGGCGGGCCGCCGACCCCCTCTGGATCAAGAAGGCGAACCGGCTGATCGAATGCGACTTCGCCAGCGGAGCCGATCCGGCAGCCACCGTATGGCTGGTTGGGGATTCCCACGCCGAGCAATGGCAGGCGGCAATCTTCGAACTTGCCCGGCAGAACCGCTGGATGGTCAAGAAGAGCGTCGTGGACGGTTGCCCGGTCGTCGACGTGCCCCGGGTGGCGTTCAAGGGCAAGCCGACCACCAGCGAGGCGTACCGGAAGAAGTGCCTGAAGTGGAGCGGCGCCGTCTCCGAGCGGATCACGGCCGAGAAACCCGAACTCGTCTTCGTCTCCTCCTTCGGCGTGGTGGAGAAAATCGACGACGGAAGCGGCCGCTCACAGCCCGAGCAGTACCGCGACGGATTCGCCCGCCGGGCCCTGCCCTGGGCCGAGGCAGGCATCGAGGTGTTCGTCCTGCGCGACACGCCCCTGACCATCGAACGTACCACCGCCGAGTGCCTGGCGCAGAACCCCACCGCGCCGCGCGCCTGTTCCAACGACGGCGCTGACGCGCTTCCCGCCGATCCCCTCGCCGAAGCCGCGAAGGCGGCGCGATCGGACCGGATCAAGGTCCTTGACCTGTCGGACCATTTCTGCCCGGACGGGCGGTGCTACGCCTCCATTGGCGGAGCAAACGTGTACTACGACGATAACCATGTGACCTCCACCTACATGCGCTCCCTCGCCCCGGCCCTGGCGGCCGATCTCGAGGCCAGCCGCGCAGGCTGAGCCCTCCACTTCGGATCCGGTGGACCGGCCCAGCTGCCGGGAAGCAACCAGTGCCCCCATAAAAACGCTGCCGCCCACCGGGAACGGTGGGCGGCAGCGTTCATACGCACCGAACGGTTCAGCAGCGGTTGCGCCGCTGTTCGGCCGTCGCGGGATTCTTGTAGCAGGTCTGGCCGGTGGTGCGGGTGTCGGTTGTGACGATCGGAGCACCCGGAGCCTCGGTCTCGACAACGAGAGGATCAATCTCCTCACGGGTCACCGTGACGGTGGGCTCCGCGGGGACCGTCGCCGTCTCCACGTCCTCCCTCGTGTCACCGTCGGCTCTGGTGATCACCGGAGCGGTCGGTGTGCAGACAACGTCCGATTCCGGCTCGCCGGGCCGGGTTCCGGTGGTGACGACCGGAGTACCCGGGACGTCCGCCGTGGTGATGATTGAGTCACCCGCGGCAGAGGAGGTCGATATCGCCGGAGTGCCGGTGGGGGTAGGTATGTCGGTGCCGCGCGGGAAGTTGAATGCGGTCTTCGTCGTGGTCGTCGTGCGTGTCGTCGGCTGGGTGGTGGTCGCCGTGCGCTCGGTCTGCTGCGTGGTCGCCGTCGCGATCTGCGTCTGGAAGGTCGTGGTGGTGCACGACTCCCGCGGCTGCGTGGTGGTGAACACCTCGGTGACCGGCGTGGTCGTGGTGACCAGCGTCTCCCGTGGCTGCGTGGTGGTGGTGACCCGCTCCTGGGGGGTGGTCGTCGTGGTGACGACCGTGGTGGGTGTCGTCCTGGTGGTCAGGACGGCGCGGTCGCACTTCTCGACGGGCTTTGCCGACCGCTCGTCATTGACCCTGCGGCAGTTGGTGGTCGTCGGCTGCTCGGTGGTCGTGGTCGTGCCGCGTTCGGTGCGGGTGGTGGACGTCGGGGCGCCGGCGACGACGACGTCCTCACTGGTGTCCTCACCGGCATCGCGCTCCTCCTCGGTGACGACGGGGGTGCCGGCGCGCTCGGTGCGGACGACGGTTGCCTCGCCGGTATCGCGTTCCTCAGTGGACATAGTGGGGTTCGGCTGGCGCACCGGCCGGGAGGTGTCCACGGTGACCGGATCGCCCACCGGGCGGTCCTCGCTGAAGGTGGTCGTCGCGGTGCCCGACGGAACATCGGGGCTAACGACCACCGTGGTGACGGTGCAGGTCTGATTGTTGCCGCTTCCGCTCAGCGTTCCGCCCAGCGCAGTGCAGTTGGCCTGCCGTTCGGCGGGCCCGGCGAGGACGGGTCCGGCTGGTGCCAGTGCGACGACGAGTCCAAGCGTCGTCGCGGCTACCAATGAAGAAAAACGCATAATGAACTCTCTGGTCGGGGCGCACCCGCGCGTGCGGGATGCCCCGACCGTAAGGCTACTGATCAATTCGCGGCAACGAAACCGGGCCCGACTTGGAAGGGTCGGGTAGCGCATGGACACGAAACAGGTAATTGCCTTGAGCACCGAGTGCCGAGGGGCGTGGTCCTACAGGCAGCCGGGCCCGCGGATGGGAGTAGCTGCCGGCGCCTCCGGACGGACCAGCAGAAGCAGGGCGGAACGTCAGGTTCCGTAGAAGTTGCGCTCGAAGATGGCCCGGCTCCGGCGGGTCAGACGGAGATAGTCCTCCTCCAGCTCTGCGCCCTTTCCGGGCCCGTAGCCGCACCAGCGGGCCACCGCCTCGAGGTCGCGTCGGGAGGAGGGCAGCAGGTCGGAGCTGCGCCCGCTCCAGATGACGTTGGCCGCACGGAGCCTGCTGGCCAGCAGCCAGCTGCGCCGCAGGGTTTCCACTTCGGCGGCCGGCAGCAGCCCGGCGGCCTCCACGGCGTCCATCGCCTCAAGCGTGGAGGCGCTGCGCAGTTCGGGCACCCGGGCGGCGTGGCGGAGCTGCAGCAGCTGGATCAGCCATTCGACGTCGCTGAGGGCGCCCCGGCCCAGCTTGAGGTGCCGGGAGGGGTCGGCCCCGCGCGGGAGGCGTTCGGCCTCCATCCGTGCCTTGATCCGGCGGATCTCCCGCTCGTCGGTCTCCGACAGTGAAGACGGGTAGCGGATCGGGTCGATGAGCTCGAGGAAGGCGGCCGCCAGGGCGTCGCTGCCCGCCATTGGCCGGGCCCTCAGCAGCGCCTGGGCCTCCCAGATCAGTGACCACCGCTTGTAGTACTCGCGGAATGAGTCAAGGGAGCGCACCATCGGCCCCTGCCTGCCCTCCGGACGCAGGGCGGCGTCGATCTCAAGGACCCGCTCCGCTCGAACCGGCGGCTTGGACGGCTGGGTGAGGTTGGCGGCCAGCTGTGACACGACCTTCTCCGCCTGCCGCTGGGCGGCGGCCGGATCGGCTCCGGGCAGCGGCCGGTGGACGTAGAGCACATCGGCGTCGGAGCCGTAGGTGATCTCCCGGCCGCCCTGACGTCCCATGGCGATCACGACGACGTCGGTGATGCGGGGCTCGGACGCATGGATGGAATTCTCCGCAACGTGGAGGGCGCCGAGCACGGCGGCCCGGTCGGCGTCGGCGAGCGCGTTTCCCACCGCGGGCTGTGTGAGGAGCCCGGCGCTGTCGGCGATGGCGATGCGGAGCAGTTCCCGGCGGCGGATGAGGCGGATCAGCCGCATCGCGTCCTGGGGCTGCGGGTGTCGCGACATCTTCGACCGGATTTCCTGCCACTGCGACTCGAAGGTGTCGGGGACCAGCTCGGGGTCCGAGCCCAGCCACTTCGTCGATTCCGGCGAGACTTCGAGCAGGTCGGTGATGAACCTGCTCGAAGAGAGCACGTTGCACAGCCGTTCCGCCGCGGCCTTCGAGTCCCGCA
Organism: Arthrobacter zhaoguopingii; assembly: GCF_009828605.1. NCBI lineage: Bacteria > Bacillati > Actinomycetota > Actinomycetes > Micrococcales > Micrococcaceae > Arthrobacter > Arthrobacter zhaoguopingii. Next base: position 63,823 of record NZ_WIAE01000009.1, read on the forward strand.
GCATCCCGAGGTACCAGTGGCTCTCCCCCAGCGACTCGCTGAGGCGGCGGAAGCCCAGCAGCCCGGCGTCGGGGTCAACTCCGTCGGCGAACCACGCCAGCAGGATCGGCAGGAGCTGACGCTGCAGCACAGCCCGGCGCCGGATGCCGCCGGTGAGGGCCTCGATGTGGCGCATCGCGCCTTTCGGGTCGGAGTAGCCAAGGGCCGCCAGCCGCGCCTGGGCCGCCTCCGGGGTGAGCTTGGCGTCTTCGAGGCTGAGGTTCGCCGCGGTGTTGAGCAGCGGCCGGTAGAAGATGCTCTCGTGGAGGCGCTCCACCAGCCGGCGGGTCCGCTGCCACTTCTCGACCATGCTTCGTGCGGTGGGGCGCACGCCGACCATCGCACCCTCGGTGGAGCGCGCCAGCGCGTGCCGGGCGGCGTCGCCGTCGGGCATCAGGTGGGTGCGGCGCAGCTGCGTCAGCTGGATGCGGTGCTCAAGGAGGCGCAGGTACCGGTAGGCGTAGTCGAGGTCAGCGGCGTCGGCCCGGCCGATGTACCCGGCGGCGCTGAGGGCCGCGATCGCCGAGACGGTGTCCCTGACCCTCAGGCTTTCATCGGCCCGCCCGTGCACCAGCTGCAGCAGCTGCACGGTGAACTCGACGTCGCGCAGCCCGCCGCTGCCGAGCTTGAGCTGTTTCGGCCCCTCGTGCCGCGGGATGTTCTCGGTGACCCGCCGGCGCATCGCCCGGACGGACTCCACGAAGCCCTCCCGCTCCGACGAGGTCCACACCAGCGGTGCCACCGCCTCCTCGTAGCGGCGCCCCAGCTCCGGGTCCCCGGCCACCGCCCGCGCCTTGAGCAGCGCCTGGAACTCCCAGGTGGAGGCCCACCGGGAGTAGTAGGTCAGGTGCGATTCGAGGGTGCGCACCAGCGGACCGTCGCGGCCCTCCGGCCGGAGGTTGGCGTCGACCTCCCAGAGCGCCGGTTCGGGCCCCGGGGAGTAGACCCCGCGGGAGATGCCGGTGGCCAGGGCGGTGCCGATGCGGCTCGCGAGGGCCTCGTCGAGGGACGGGGCGTCGATCACGTAGATGACATCGACGTCGGAGATGTAGTTCAGTTCCCTCGCTCCGCACTTGCCCATCCCGATGACGGCGAGCCGGACGGCGGCGATGTCGTCGGCGGAATAGCTTTCGGCGAGGTCCGCACGGGCCACGGCGAGGGAGGCCTCGAGCGCGGCCGCGGCCAGATCCGCCAGTTCGCGGGCCGCGGTGGGCAGGTAGTCGACGGGAGAGGGATGGGAGAGGTCGCGCACCGCCAGTTCGGTCAGGTGGCGGCGGTACGCCGCGCGCAGGCACTGGTGGGCGCCCGTCCCGGTCTTCCCGGCGACGGGGTTCTCCACCGCCGGGTCGGCGTCGACCGCGGCCAGCAGGGAGGCGCGGAGCTGCTCGGGAGCCACGGCGGGTGCCGCCCGAGCCGGGGGCCGGACCGCGTCGAGGTGCGCGGGGTGGCGCATGAGGAACTCCCCCAGCGCCTCGGAGGCACCGAGGAGGCGGAAGAGCGCCGTGGCCCGGTCCGGTTCCCGCGTGAACAGGTCCGCCACTGCCGGTTCGACGGCCAGCAGGCGCACGTACGACTGGAGGGCGAGGTCCGGGCTGGCGGCGTGGCCCAGGGCGGCGAAGAGCAGCTCCGCGTCAATGCCGGCCAGTTCGGGGGCCTCGAGGAACCGCGTGCTTTTCTCGAGGTCGGTGAAACCGGCGCTGATGAGCCGTCCCGCCAGGCTCATCGGGCACCAGCGGCCCGGCAGGTGCCGTTACAGGATGCCCAGGTTGCGGCGCAGCTCATAGGGGGTGACCTCGATACGGTAGTCGTGCCATTCGGCGCGCTTGTTGCGCAGGAAATTCTCGAAGACCTGCTCGCCGAGGATCTCGGCGACGAGTTCGGAGTCCTCCATGGCGCGGACCGCATCGTGGAGGCTCGCCGGCAGCGGATCGTGGCCCATGGCGCGCCGCTCTGCGGCGGTGAGGCTCCAGACGTCGTCCTCGGCTCCCAGGGGCAGTTCGTAGCCCTCCTCGACGCCCTTCAGCCCGGCGCCGAGCAGGACGGCGTAGGCGAGGTAGGGGTTCGCGGCGGAGTCGATGCCCCGGTATTCGATCCGGGCGGACTGGCCCTTGTTCGGCTTGTACAGGGGGATGCGCACCAGCGCCGAGCGGTTGTTGTGGCCCCAGGAGATGTAGCTGGGCGCCTCGCCCCCGCCCCAGAGCCGCTTGTACGAATTCACGAACTGGTTGGTCACCGCGGTGAACTCGGGGGCGTGCCGCAGGATGCCGGCGATGAACTGGCGGGCGGTCTTGGAGAGCTGGAACTCGGCGCCCGCTTCGAAGAACGCGTTCGAGTCACCCTCGAAGAGCGAGAAGTGTGTGTGCATGCCCGAGCCGGGGTGGTCGGAGAACGGCTTGGGCATGAACGTCGCGTAGCTGTCCTGGGTGAGCGCCACCTCCTTGATGACGGTCCGGAAAGTCATGATGTTGTCGGCGGTCTGCAGCGCGTCGGCGTAGCGCAGGTCGATCTCGTTCTGCCCCGGCCCGCCCTCGTGGTGGCTGAACTCGACGCTGATGCCCACCGACTCGAGCATGGCGACGGCGGTCCGCCGGAAGTCCTGGGCGACGCCGCCGGGCACGTGGTCGAAGTAGCCGGCCTGGTCCACGGGCACCGGGCGGCCGTCGGTGCCGAGTTCGGCGGACTTCAGCAGGTAGAACTCGATCTCGGGGTGCGTGTAGCAGGTGAAGCCCATGTCCGCGGCCTTGGCGAGGGTCCGCTTCAGCACGCTGCGCGGATCGGCGGCCGACGGCTGTCCGTCCGGGGTAAGGATGTCGCAGAACATCCGTGAGGTCTGCTCCTTGTCCCCACGCCAGGGCAGGATCTGGAACGTCGACGGGTCCGGCTGGGCGAGCATGTCGGATTCGAAGACCCGGGCCAGGCCCTCGATGGAGGAGCCGTCAAACCCGAGGCCCTCCTCGAAGGCCCCCTCCACCTCGGCCGGGGCCAGGGCGACGGACTTGAGCGAGCCGACGACGTCGGTGAACCACAGCCGGACGAAACGGACGTCACGCTCCTCGATCGTCCGCAGTACGAATTCCTGCTGCCGGTTCATTCCTACCCTCTTTCCTGCCGCGTCTGCGCTGCGCCGAGCCGTTCCCTGCCCGCGCCGGTTGGCCGGCTGAGCCGGAATCTCTCCATACTCTACTGACCCGGACGCCGGAATCGCGTCCGCCGGTGCCTGCCCAGTATGGCGCGGCGAAGTTACAGGCCGGTTACCGGGCGGCGGGGGCGCGGCTCAGGGAAGCCCGGGGCCGTGAAGTAGGCTCGGAACCATGACTTCCGCCGAAATGCCCGCCCCGTACGGCACCGGAGCTTCCACCCCGGAAGAACCCCGCCCGGCCCCGCGCCCGGCCAGGATTCGAACCCACCACCTGCAGCAGGCCAAGGCGGAGGGCCGGCGCTTCGCCATGCTGACGGCCTACGACCAGTACACGGCGCAGATCTTCGACGAGGCCGGCATCGAGGTGCTCCTGGTAGGCGACTCCGCCGCCAACAACGTGCTGGGGCACGCCACGACCCTGCCCATCACGCTCAATGAGATGGTGCTGTTCACCCGTGCCGTGAGCAGTGCGGCACGCCGTCCGCTCATCGTTGCCGATCTCCCCTTCGGCAGCTACGAGGTTTCGACCGCCCGGGCCGTTGAGTCCTCGGTGCGGCTCCTGAAGGAGGGCGGGGCACATGCGGTGAAGCTTGAAGGCGGCGCGCAGTTCGCCGACACCGTGCGCGCGCTGGTGCGGGCCGGGATCCCGGTGATGGCGCATGTCGGCTTCACCCCGCAGAGCGAACACGCCCTCGGCGGCTACCGGGTGCAGGGCCGTGGGGACACCGGCCGGAGGGTCATTGACGATGCCCTGGCCCTCGAGGCGGCGGGTGCATTCTGCGTCCTCATGGAGATGGTGCCGGCCGAGGTCGCGGCGAAGGTGGATGCCGCGGTGCAGGTGCCGACCATCGGCATCGGTGCCGGCGCCTCGACGACGGGCCAGGTGCTCGTCTGGCAGGACATGGCCGGCCTGCGCGGCGGGAAGCAGCCGAAGTTTGTCAAGCAGTTCGCCGAGGTCCGCTCGGTGCTGGCCGATGCCGCCACCCGTTACGCCGAAGAGGTCCGCAGCGGAAGCTTCCCCGGCCCGGAGCACTCCTTCTAGCCGGGGCGCGGGCGTTCAGTCCTCGTCCTCGGCGTCCCACGCCTTGTTGCGCTGCTGGACCTTCTCAAGGGCCCGCTCGGCCTCCGCGCGGGTCTCGTAGGGACCGATGAGCTGCTTCCAGTCGGACTGCGCGTCAACCTCGACCTCATGGGTCCGAACATTGAACCAGTACTGCGGCATCGTCTTCTCCTCCTGCGTCGTCGATGGCGGCCGCCTCCGGTGCCGGCCTTCCGGCAGCCGTCCGCGGCCTTCTGGGCGGCGCTTTCAGCTCTGAACCCCGCCGCCTATAAGATCAAGGGTATGCCCCACAATCCTGGCACCGCACCCGTTGGCACGCTCCAGCGCGGCATGGTCAGTCCCCGGCTCCCCGTCCCGTCCGGAATCGCCCGCCCCGAATACGTCGGCCGCAAGGCCCCGGCGCCCTTCACCGGCTCCGAGGTGAAGACCGCCGAAACCATCGAGAAAATCCGCAAGGCCGGCAGGCTGGCCGCCCAGGCCGTCGAGGAGGTGGGGCGCCACGCCCAGCCCGGCGTCACGACCGACGCCCTCGACCGGATCGGCCACGAATTCCTCATCGACCACGGCGCCTACCCGTCGACGCTCGGCTACCGCGGCTTCCCCAAATCGATCTGCTCCTCAGTCAATGAGGTGATCTGCCACGGCATCCCGGACAGCACCGTCCTCCAGGACGGGGACATCCTCAACATCGACATCACCGCCTACCTCGACGGCGTCCACGGCGACACGAACTCCACCTTCCTCGTCGGCGACGTCGACGAGGAATCCCGGCTGCTGGTGGAGCGGACGAAGGAGGCGCTGAGCCGCGCCATCCGGGCCGTCGCCCCAGGCCGGGAGATCAATGTGATCGGCCGCGCCATCGAGTCCTACGCCCGCCGCTTCGGCTACGGCGTGGTGCGCGACTTCACCGGCCACGGCGTGGGCGAGGCGTTCCACACCGGCCTGATCATCCCGCACTACGACGCCGCCCCCGCGTACAACCGGGTGATTGAAACCGGAATGGTGTTCACCATCGAACCGATGCTGACCCTTGGCACCATCGAGTGGGACATGTGGGCCGACGACTGGACCGTGGTGACCCGCGACGCCAAACGCACCGCGCAGTTCGAACACACCCTGGTCGTCACCGACACCGGCGCCGAGATCCTCACCCTGCCCTGACCCGCTGACCGGCGGTCAGGGAACACCGACCACCCCCTCGAAACGGCCCGGGACGGGCGAACCGCCCACCCGGCCACGAATATCACCTGGAGAATCATGCCCAAGGACGTCGACAAGAAGAAGCCCGGCCGGAAGCTGCCGGCCACCGTCATCGGTGTCGATATCGGCGGCACCGGAATCAAGGGCGGCATTGTCGACCTGGCCAAGGGCGAAATCGTCGGTGAGCGCTACCGGATTCCGACCCCCCAGCCCGCCACCCCGGAGGCGGTCGCCGGCGTCGTTGCCGAAATCGTCACTGAGCTCTCCTCGCGGCCGGGCGGTCCGGCCGCCGATGTGCCGGTGGGTGTGACCTTCCCGGCCATCATTCAGCACGGCGTCGCCCGCTCGGCGGCGAATGTCGACAAGAGCTGGGTCGACACCGACGTCGACGCCCTCTTCACGCGGGTGCTCGGGCGGAGCGTCCACGTCATCAACGACGCCGACGCCGCCGGCCTGGCCGAGGTCCGCTACGGCGCCGGCAAGGGCGTCGCCGGGACGGTCCTGGTGATCACCCTGGGCACCGGCATCGGTTCCGCGTTCATCTTTAACGGGCAGCTTGTGCCCAACGCTGAACTGGGGCACCTCGAGATCGACGGGCACGACGCCGAGTCCAAGGCGTCGGCGGTGGCACGTGAGCGGGACGGGATCGACTGGGACGAGTACGCGGTGCGGCTCCAGCGGTACTTCTCCCACGTCGAGTTCCTCTTCTCCCCCGAACTGTTCATCGTCGGCGGCGGGATCTCCAAACGCAGCGCCGAATACCTTCCCTCACTGAACCTGCGCACCCGAATCGTCCCGGCCCAGTTGAAGAACCAGGCGGGCATTGTCGGCGGGGCGCTGCAGGCGGCGCTTCTGCTGTCCCCCTCAAGCACCAAGTAGCCCACGCACCAAGCGGCCCAGGGACGGGCAGCGCACGAAAAAGACCCGTGCCTTCCGGCAGCACCGGAGGGCACGGGTCTTTTGTGCGTTGACCGAGGGAAGAGCCGGACATTCGATCCGGTGGAACGTGGTACCGGTGGTGGCGCCGGCTTCCCCTCCGCCGCCACCACCGGGGTCTCAAGGCGCACCTATTGCGCGGACAGGGGCCGCTGCGCCCCCGAGGGTACCTTCGCGTTCTCGGATGACTGCAGCCGAAGGGTGGCGATCGCCTCTTCGAAGTCCTCAAGGGATTCAAAGCCCTGGTACACGCTGGCGAAGCGCAGGTAGGCGATCTGGTCGAGCTTCCGCAGGGGGCCGAGGATCGCCAGTCCAACTTCGTGGGCGTCGATCTCGGCGACGCCGCTGGCGCGCACTGATTCTTCGACTTCCTGGGCCAGGAGGGCGAGGTCGTCCTCGGTCACGGGCCGGCCCTGGCAGGCCTTCCGCACACCGTTGATCACCTTGCCGCGGCTGAAGGGCTCACCCGCACCCGAGCGCTTGATGACGCTGAGGCTCGTCGTCTCCACCGTGGTGAACCTGCGCCCGCAGGCGTGGCACTGCCGGCGCCGGCGGATCGCCGAACCGTCGTCGGCCAGCCGGCTGTCAACGACCCGCGAGTCGGAGTTGCGGCAGTAGGGGCAGTGCACTGCGTACTCCTGTCTCCGCTCGGGCCGGATGGGCGGGTACCGGACCGCTGGGCGCTCCGAATGGTTCAAGTGTAGAACCAGATGTAGGGAAACTACAAGCGTGCAATTACCACATCTAGTGGTTATTGCCGGGGAAGCGCGCCCGGACGGCGTCGCCGTGGGCGGGCAGGTTCTCCGCCTCGGACAGCGCCAGGATGGGCGCGCTGACCTCCGAAAGCGCATCCCGTGAGTACTCCACCACCTGCTGCGCCCGCAGGAAGGTTGTCGTGTTGAGCCCGGATGCGAAGGAGGCGGTCCCCCCGGTGGGCAGGACGTGGTTGGAGCCGGCGCAGTAGTCGCCAAGGCTTACAGGGCTGTACGGCCCGACGAAGACCGCGCCCGCATTGCGGACCCGGGCGGCGGCGGCCGCGGCGTCGGCGGTGTGGATCTCGAGGTGCTCGGCGGCGTAGGCGTTGCAGACCTCAAGGCCGGAGTCGAGGTCGTCGACCAGGATCACCCCCGACTGCGGGCCGGACAGGGCCGTGAGGACCCGTTCGCGGTGCCGGGTGGCGTCCGCCTGCCGGCCGAGTTCGATGCGCACCGCGTCGGCGAGGGCGGGGGCATCCGTAATGAGCACCGAGGCGGCCTGCGGGTCGTGCTCGGCCTGGCTGACCAGGTCCGCGGCGACGAGGACGGGGTCGGCGCCGGCGTCGGCCAGCACCGCGATCTCGGTGGTGCCCGCCTCCGAGTCGATGCCGACGACGCCGCGGACGAGCCGTTTGGCCGTGGCAACGAAGACGTTCCCGGGCCCGGTGACGACGTCGACCGGCTCAAGGGAGGGGTGGCCGTCGGCCTCCTCGAGGCCGTAGGCGAAGGCGGCCACCGCCTGGGCGCCGCCAATCGCATACACCTCGGTGATTCCCAGCAGGGCCGCCGCCGCCAGGATGACCGGGTGCGGCCAGCCACCCTCCTCCTTCTGCGGCGGGGAGGCGAGGGCGATCGAGGCGACGCCGGCCGCCTGCGCGGGAACGACGTTCATCACCACCGACGAGGGGTAGACCGCCAGGCCGCCGGGCACGTAGAGGCCCACCCGGTCGACGGGAACCCACCGGGACACGAGCCGCGCCCCCGGGGCGGGTCGAACCTCCACCTCGGCCGGCACCTGCGCCGCGGCGAACAAGCGGGCGCGGGTGATCGCCTCGTCCAGGGCCTCACGGACCTGCGGATCGAGGTTCTCCAGGGCGCTGCGCAGGACACCGGCGGGCACCCGGGGGTGGTCCTGCTCGACGCCGTCGAAGCGGCGGGCGAGTTCCCTCAGGGCCGGCAGGCCCCGGTTCCGCACGTCCTCGAGGATCCGGCCGACCGCCTCTTCGGGCGGATGCTCCCCCACCAGCGGCCGGGGCAGTACGCGCTTCAGCTCACGCCGGCTGAGGGAGAGACCCCTGAGGTCGATGGTTCGGAAGCCCTCGCGGGCCGGGGCGGCAGCTGGATTTTCCACTCGATTAGTCTACCGGCGCCCGGGACACCGGCCCGCGGTCAGGGACGGCCGCGCCGCAGCCAGTCGAACAGGGCGGCGGCGAACACAATGAGGGCTGCGGCCGCCGGCCAGATGGCGGCGGCGCCCGGCGAGTGCAGCCCGAAGCCCGACCCGGGGATCTCGGGACTGCCGTGCGGGCCGATCCAGGCGCCGAGCGCGGTGCCGATCAGGACGGCGAGCAGGGACCCGAGGATTGAGCCGCCGACCGCGGCGAGGAGGCGCCTCAGCCCGCCGGGCCGCCCGAGGCGCCGCGCCAGCACCGTTCCCACGGCCACGCCCGCCACGAGTTCAAGCCCCGCGAGGGACAGGTCGCGCAGCAGCCAGGTGCCGGGGAGGCGTCCGTCACCGTAGAGGATTCCGCCCGGGGCGCCGAGCCACCAGAACACGCCCAGGACGATACCGAGCACCGCCGTCGAGCCCGCCCACCACAGCAGGCCCACGGGAGGGGCCGCCGCGCGGTTCGGGGCCGGGGCGTACACCGGGGGCGGGTAGGAGCCGGCGTCGTGCGGGCGGGAGGGGTGCATGACTTCTACATTAACAAAAGCACGCCCCCGCCGCCCGGCTCGCCTAGGGTTGAGGGATTGCCGGAGCCGCCGGCGGCCGCCCCCGCACGCGGGGTGCGGATCGCGATCGTTGAAGGAGGAGCCATGGAGGGAAACCTGGTGAAGGACAGTCCTGCCGCCGCCGATCCGGGCCCGGGATCGGCATTCCGCGGAGTTTTCCGGCGCCACGCGGCCGGGGTAGCCATCATTACCGCGTCGTACCAGGGCAGGCCCTTCGGGTTCACCGCCACGTCCGTGGCGTCCCTGTCGGCCGACCCGGCCCGTTTCACCTTCAATATGTCGCGGGGATCCTCCTCCTGGCCCGCGGTCGCCAACACCAGCTACGTTGGCGTTCACATGCTGGGCCTGAACAACCAGGCCCTCGCGGACCGGTTCGCCCGCACCTCGGACCGCTTCGGCGGGGACCACTGGAGCCCCGGCTCCCACGGGGTCCCGCTGCTGCACGGGGTGGCCGGCTGGCTGATCGGGCGCATCACTCTGAGGCTGTCCTTCGAGAACAATGCGGTGGTCGTCGCCGAGGTGACCGAGGGGGGCACCGGGGCCGACGGCGCGCCGCTGCTGTACCACGGGGGCGGCTATGCCGCGCCCACCGACTACATCATCTGAGGCATCAGCCGAGGAGTGCAGCCTGAAGTCTCACGCGCCCGGCAGTGCCACGCGCCCGGCAGTCCCACGCGCCCGGCAGTCCCACGCGCCCGGCAGTCCCACGCGCCCGGCAGTCCCACGCGCCCGGCAGTCCCACGCGCCCGGCAGTCCCACGCGCCCGGCAGTCCCACGCGCCCGGCAGTCTCACGCGTCAAGGCAGTCTCACGCGTCAAGGCAGGCGGGGCCGAGCAGCACCTTCAGGTCGCCGAACAGCGACGGGGTGGGGTTCACCCGCAGGTCCACGCCGAGCTTCATCACCTCGACCTTGCGGTTGCCGTTGAGCCGGATCTGCACCTCGCTGGTGCCCGGATGGGTGCGCAGCACCTCGCCCAGGGCCGTCACCGCCGCCTCGGTGGCCTTGTGCTGGGCCATGGAGATGACGACGGGCCCGGAGTGGCCCTCGCTGAGGTCGGGCACCGAGAGTTCCTGCGCGTTGAGCATCACCGCGCCGTCGTCCCGGCGCTGCAGCCGGCCGCGCACCACGACGATGAGGTCCTCGGCGAGCACCCCCGAGATCGGCCCGTACACCTGCCCGAAGAACATGACCTCCATCGATCCGGCGAGGTCCTCTACCTCCGCGCGGGCGTAGGCGTTGCCGCTGTTCTTGGCGATCCGCCGCTGCAGTGAGGTGATCATGCCCGCGATGGTGACGATGGCGCCGTCTGCCGGGCCCTCGTCGCTGATCACCGAGGGAATCGTCAGGTCGGCGTGCTGGCTGAGGATCCCCTCGAGGCCCTGGAGCGGGTGGTCCGAGACGTAGAGGCCCAGCATGTCGCGTTCGAAGGAGAGCTTGTCCTTCTTCTCCCATTCGGGCAGGTCCGGCACCTCGACCGAGAGGCTGCTGCCGGCGCCCGGGTCGTCGAAGGCGCTGAACAGGTCGAACTGGTTCGCGGCCTCGTTGCGCTTGAGCACGATGACCGAGTCGACGGCCTCCTCATGGATCATCGCCAGCGCCCGGCGGGGGTGCTTGAGCGAGTCGAAGGCCCCTGCCTTGATCAGGGATTCGATGGTGCGCTTGTTGCAGACGACGGCGGGGACCTTCTGCAGGAAGTCGCTGAAGGAGGTGAAGTCGCCCTTCTCCTCGCGGGCGGTGACCATCGCCCCGACGACGTTCGCGCCGACGTTGCGGATGGCGCCCATGCCGAAGCGGATGTCCTTGCCGACCGGGGTGAAGTTCACGCTCGACTCGTTGACGTCCGGCGGCAGGACGGTGATGCCCATCCGGCGGCACTCGTTGAGGTAGATGGCCAGCTTGTCCTTGTCGTCGCCGACGCTGGTGAGCAGGGCGGCCATGTATTCAGCCGGGTAGTGGGCCTTGAGGTAGGCCGTCCAGTAGGAGATCAGCCCGTACGCGGCGGTGTGGGCCTTGTTGAACGCGTAGTCCGAGAAGGATTCGAGGACGGTCCACAGCTTGTCCATGGCGGCCTGGGAGTAGCCGTTTTCCTTCATACCGGCGAAGAAGTCGGCCTGCTGCTTGTCCAGCTCCGACTTCTTCTTCTTGCCCATGGCGCGCCGGAGCATGTCCGCCTGGCCGAGGGTGAAGTTCGCCAGCTTCTGGGCCGCGGACATCACCTGCTCCTGGTAGACGATCAGGCCGTAGGTGCCGCCCAGGATCTCCTCGAGCGGGCCTTCGAGCTCGGGGTGGATCGGCTCGATCTCCTGGAGCCCGTTCTTGCGCAGGGCGTAGTTCGTGTGGGAGTTCACGCCCATCGGCCCGGGGCGGTAGAGCGCCAGCACCGCGGAAATGTCTTCGAAGTTGTCGGGGCGCATGAGCTTGAGCAGGGAGCGCATGGGCCCGCCGTCGAGCTGGAACACGCCCAGGGTGTCGCCGCGGGCCAGCAGCTCGTAGGAGGCCTTGTCGTCGAGCTCGAGGTCCTCGAGCACCAGGTCGATGCCCTGGTTCGCGGTGATGTTCTCCACGGCGTCGGTGATGATGGTGAGGTTCCGCAGCCCCAGAAAGTCCATCTTGATCAGTCCGAGCCCCTCGCAGGTGGGGTAGTCGAACTGGGTGATGATCTGGCCGTCCTGGTCGCGGCGCATGATCGGGATGATGTCGATCAGCGGGTCCGAGGACATGATGACGCCGGCGGCGTGGACGCCCCACTGGCGCTTCAGCCCCTCGAGGCCGAGCGCCGTCTCGAACACCTTGGCGGAGTCGGGGTCGGTCTTGAGCAGTTCACGCAGCTCGTCGGCCTCGGAGTAGCGCTTGGCGTCCTTGTTGTGCACGTCGGCCAGGGCCAGGCCCTTGCCCATGACGTCCGGCGGCATGGCCTTGGTAAGGCGCTCCCCCGTGGAGAACGGGTAGCCCATCACGCGCGAGGAGTCCTTCAGGGCCTGCTTGGCCTTGATGGTGCCGTAGGTGACGATCATGGCGACGCGCTCGTCGCCGTACTTTTCGGTGACGTAGCGGATCACCTCGGAGCGGCGCCGATCATCGAAGTCGACGTCGAAGTCGGGCATGGAGACGCGCTCGGGGTTCAGGAACCGCTCGAAGATCAGGCCGTGCTTGAGCGGGTCGAGGTCGGTGATGCGCATGGCGTAGGCCACCATGGAGCCGGCGCCGGAACCGCGGCCCGGGCCGACCCGGATGCCGTTGTTCTTGGCCCAGTTGATGAAGTCGGCCACCACGAGGAAGTACCCGGGGAAGCCCATCTGGGTGATGACGCCGACCTCGAACTCGGCCTGCTTGCGCACATCGTCGGGCACGCCGGCGGGGTAGCGGTAGGCCAGGCCGGTCTCGACCTCCTTGACGAACCAGGACTGCTCGTTCTCCCCCTCGGGCACCGGGAACCGGGGCATGTAGTTGGCCTTGGTGTTGAATTCGACGTCGCAGCGCTCGGCGATGAGCAGCGTGTTGTCGCAGGCCTCGGGGTAGTCGCGGAAGATGGCCCGCATCTCGGCGGGCGACTTGAGGTAGAACTCGTCGGCGTCGAACTTGAAGCGCTTGGGGTCCGCCAGGGTGGAGCCGGACTGGACGCACAGCAGGGCCGCGTGGGCCTTGGAGTCCTCGGCGTGGGTGTAGTGGAGGTCGTTGGTGGCGACCAGCGGCAGGCCCAGTTCCCGGGCGAGCTTGATCAGGTCGGCCTGGACATTGCGTTCGATGTCGAGCCCATGGTCCATCAGCTCGCAGAAGTAGTTTTCGGCGCCGAAGATGTCCCGGAAATCCGACGCCGCCTGCTTCGCCTCCTGGTAGAGCCCCAGCCGCAGCTTGGTCTGCACCTCGCCCGAGGGGCAGCCGGTGCTGGCGATCAGGCCCTTGCCGTAGGTCTGCAGCAGGTCCCGGTCCATGCGGGGTTTGTAGAGGTAGCCCTCGAGGGAGGCCAGCGAGGACATCCGGAACAGGTTGTGCATGCCCTCGGTGGACTCCGACCAGAGGGTCATGTGGGTGTAGGCGCCGGCGCCCGAGACGTCGTCGCGGCCTCCCCCGCCCCACTGGACGCGGGTGCGGTCGGAGCGGGCGGTGCCCGGGGTCAGGTACGCCTCCACCCCGATGATCGGCTTGATGCCGGCGCTGCGGGCTTTGCTCCAGAAGTCGAAGGCCCCGAACACGAACCCGTGGTCGGTGGTGGCCAGCGCATTCATGCCGAGCTCTTCGGTGTGGCTGAAGAGGTCGGTCAGCTTCGCGGCCCCGTCGAGCATCGAGTACTCGGTGTGATTGTGAAGGTGGACGAAGGACTCACGGGACGCTGCTGTTGAAACCACTCGACCATTCTAGGCCCGCCGTTCCGTCCCCGGGCCCCACCCCGGCGACCGCAGGCGTGTTAGGCCCGGTCCCCCGACAGGGCGCCCAGGGCGTACTCGAGGTCCAGCGGGTAGGGACTCACAGCTCGAACCGGCTCGCCGGTGCGCGGATTCTCGAAGCCCAGGCGGTGGGCGTGGAGCCACTGCCGGGTCAGGCCCAGCTCCGCCGCAAGCCGCGGGTCGGCCCCGTAGGTGAGATCGCCCACGCACGGGTGGCGCAGCGCCGAGAAGTGGACGCGGATCTGGTGGGTGCGGCCGGTTTCGAGGTGGACCTCGACGAGGCTGGCACGGCCGAACGCCTCGATGACCTCGTAGTGGGTCACGGAGGGCCGTCCGTCCTCCAGCACGGCGAACCGCCAGTCGTGGGCCGGGTGGCGCCCGATGGGCGCGTCGATGGTTCCCTCAAGCGGGTCGGGCAGGCCCTGCACGACGGCGTGGTACACCTTGTCCACGGTGCGCTCCTTGAAGGCCCGCTTCAGGGCCGTGTAGGCCCGTTCGGTCTTGGCGACGACCATGGCTCCGGAGGTGCCGACGTCGAGCCGGTGCACGATGCCGGCCCGTTCGGGGGCGCCGGAGGTGGAGATCCGGTAGCCGGCCGCGGCGAGGGCGCCCACCACGGTGGGGCCCACCCAGCCCGGGGAGGGATGGGCGGCGACGCCGACGGGCTTGTCGATGACCACGAAGTCCTCGTCATCGATGAGGATGCCCATGCCTTCGACGGCCTCGGGGATCACCCGCAGCGGGTCGGCGGCATCGGGGACCACCACGAGCAGTTCGGTGCCGGCCTGCACGCGGTCGGCCTTGGCCAGGACCGTGCCGCCGCGGCTGACCCTGCCGTCGGCGCACCAGGCGGCGGCCACCGACCGGGAGACCCCGGCCAGCTGCGCCAGCGCGGCGTCGGCGCGGGACCCGCCGAGGTCCTCGGGCACCGTGAAGGCGGTCGGGGTGCCCACCTTGGCGGCCCCGCTCACGAGGCGTTGCCCTCCGGCCGGGGCGTGTCCGGACCGGTTCCTGCGGCGCTTTCGCCGGGGGCGCTTTCCCCTGGGGCGCTTTCCCCGGCCGTACTTTCCTCGGCTGGACTGTCGCTGCTGCGCCGCCCATCCATGCCGATGCCGCGCAGGGTCATCAGGCACACGAGGATGACGCCGCTGACGACGGCGGAGTCGGCGATGTTGAAGATCGCGAAGTTGGGCAGGGCGATGAAGTCGACGACGTGACCCTGCCCGAAGGACGGTTCACGGAAGAGGCGGTCGGTGAGGTTGCCCAGCGCGCCGCCGAGCACGAGTCCCAGGGCGGCAGCCCAGCCCCAGGAGGCGACCTTGCGGATCTGGGTCAGGATGGCCAGGGAGACCAGCGCCTGGATGATGGTGAAGATCCACGTGACGTTGGTGCCGATCGAGAAGGCCGCCCCGGGGTTCCGGATGAAGTGCCAGTTCAGCAGCGGGGGCAGCACCGGCGTGACCTGGCCTTCGGTCATGGTGGAGACCACCCAGGCCTTGGTGACCTGGTCCAGGACGTAGGCGGCGAGCATGCAGACCAGCAGCAGGACGGCGTACCGCGCCCGGACCCGCTTGCTGTGACCGGGCCCGTCGGTCCGTTTCGTTTCCGCGGGGGTTTGCTCTGCCGGTGGATTCTCGCTCATAACGCTTTCATGCCGGGTGCATACGCTTCCGCACGGCGGCAGAGGTATGGAACAGGTGGATCGGACTGTCGTGGGGCGACTCCTCAAGGGTACGGCAAAGGCCGGCCCCTTTTCCGGGGCCGGCCTCAATCCGGTACTGCGCTGCGGTGCCCTGCCGGGCACCTCCGCGCGGTGCGCCCGAGGGGCTTTTAGGCGTCGGCAGTCTCCGAGGCGACCGACCCGCGGGAGTCGAGGTCGCGCAGCTGGCCCTCGATGTAGGCCTTGAGGCGTGAACGGTAGTCGCGCTCGAAGCTGCGGAGCTGTTCGACCTTGCGCTCCAGCACGCTCTTCTGCTGCTCGAGGGCGCCGAGGACCTTGCGGCTCTTGTCCTGGGCGTCGTTGACGAGGCTGCTTGCCTCGATCTGCGCTTCGGCGATGATCTTGTCGCGCTGCTCAACGCCCGCGTTGACGTACTCGTCGTGAAGCTTCTGGGCCATGGCGAGGACGCCGGCGGCGGACTCGGCGCTGGCAGCTGCGGGAACGGCGGCAGGCGAGACGGTCTCTACGCGGGGCTCGGGCTTTGCGGGCTCGGGCCGCTTCTCCTCCTCGCGGACCTCTTCGGTCTTGGTGCTGGCGGCAACCGGGGCGGGGACCGTGCCGGTCGAGGCGGTGCCTGCGGGAGCGTCCGAGAGCCGGCGGCGCAGCTCCTCGTTTTCCTGGTTCAGACGGCGCAGTTCGACGACGATCTCGTCGAGGAAGTCATCCACCTCGTCCTGGTCGTAGCCCTCGCGGAACTTCGTCGGCTGGAACCTCTTATTGACAACATCTTCTGGCGTCAGGGCCATCTGGTCACCTCGTAGTGTTAAAGACCTGCCTGCCCGGGGGCGGACCTGCCTGCGGTACCGAATTGTGGACGTGAAGAACTGGATTCACATCAGAATGGAATTCAGCTTATATCTATTGGGACTCGAAAACTAAACCGGACCTATGCCGTGGCGAAACCCCGTGACACACCCATCAGGATCACCACGGCGAAAAACAACACAAGAAAAGCCAGGTCGAGAGAAACTCCCCCAATTCGCAGCGGCGGAATCACGCGACGCAAAGCTTTGATCGGCGGATCGGTCACTGCATAAATACCGGAAGCAACGACCAGCGCAATTTTCTGGGGACGCCAGCTTCGGGCGAAAATCTGGACGGCGTCGTAAATAATCCTGATGATCAGCGCAAGCTGGAACAACATCAGAACGAGGTAAATCAGGGCAAATACCAAACTCACGGAGCGGTTCCAGTCCTTAGGGCCTTACAGGGGGCGGCAGGCACGGACAGCCGGCCGGCTTCAGCTCTGGTTGAAGAAGCTGGTCTGAGCTTCGCTGGCCTTCTGATCCTCACCCAGAACTTCAATATACGACGGCGAGAGCAGGAACACCTTATTGGTGACCCTTTCGATGCTTCCGTGCAGGCCGAAGACCAGCCCCGCGGAGAAGTCGACGAGGCGCTTGGCATCGGATTCGCCCATATCGGTGACGTTCATGATGACCGGGATGCCGTCGCGGAAACTCTCGCCGATCAGCTTCGCATCGTTGTAGGAGCGGGGGTGGACTGTGGTGATCTGCCGCAGCGCGGAGTCGTCGCGGGTCGACTGCACGCGCTTGATCGGTGTCACCGGGGCCCGGTACTCCTCGCTGGGGACGCTTCGTGGGACGGAGGCGGGTTCGGGACGGCGTTCGTCACGGTCATAATCCACTGCGTAATCCTCGTTCCTGCTGTGGGCGCTCTTCGCCTCGGGCTCGTAGTGCTCGTCACCATCGGCGAGCCCAAGGTAAATCATTGTCTTGCGCAGTGCGCCAGCCATGGTAACTCCTGTCATTGAGAGAGTGGATAGTTCGCTTCGTCCCGGTGCCGAAACCGCGCGCTGCGGGTCTCACTGCCGTCCCGGTGCAGACGCTACCGCAACGGTGGGCGGGGACCGAGCACATCTGAGCCAACCCGCAGGTGTGTCGCGCCCGCCTGGATGGCGGCCTCGAGGTCCCCGCTCATGCCGGCCGAGACGGCAGAGGCGCCGGGGTGGTCTGACCGCAGGTCGGCGGAGATGCCGGCCAGGCGCTGGAAGGCGGTCAGCGGGTCGGCGCCCAGCGGCGCCACCGCCATGACGCCCTCAAGGTGCAGTCCGTGCGCCCCGGCGAGCCGGGCGGCGATCTCCGGGACTTCCGCTGCCGCCGCCCCTCCCCGTCCGCCGGCGCGGGCGTTGGGGTCGAGGCTGACCTGGATGAAGCAGCGCAGGTCGGGCCGTTGGGGAAGGCCGGCACCGGACCGGCGTTCGGCCTCGGTGCCCGCGGCCTTCGCCAGGGCCTCCGCCGCCGAGGGCCGGTCCACGGAGTGCACCGCGGCGGCGTAGCGGAGCACCGAGCGGGCCTTGTTGCTCTGCAGCTGGCCGATGAAGTGCCAGCGCAGGTCGAGGTCGGCGCTCTCGGCGGCCTTGGCGGCGGCCTCCTGGTCGCGGTTCTCTCCCACGTCCCGCACGCCGAGCCCGGAGAGCAGCCGTACGTCCGCGGCGGGGAAAAACTTCGTCACCACGATCAGCGCGGGCGCGTCGGTCCGTCCAGCGGCGGCGCAGGCCGCCGCGATCCGCTCGCGTACCGCTCCCAGCCGTTCGGCGAGTTCCTGCCGGCGCGCGCCGGCGTCCGCCGTCAGGTCCGTGCCGTTCACGTGCGCCAGACCAGGCCGGCGAGCCGGCCGGCACCGGGTTCCCTGCGGTGCGAGAACAGCCGCGGGTTTTCGAGCGTGCACGCCGAAGATCCCGACGGCACCGCCGCCACGACGACACCGGCATCGCGCAGCTGCTGCCGCACGGCGGCCGGCAGGTCCAGCGCCGGGGTGCCCTGCCGTGTCTGCGCATAGGAGGCCGGCACGGCGGCGGCCACCTCGTCCCTCATTTCGGCCGGCACCTCGTAGCATCGCCCGCACACCGAGGGGCCGATCCAGGCGGTGAGCTCCCGGGCGCCGTGGGCGCGCAGGCCGGCGACGGCGTTGGGCACGATGCCGGTCAGCACACCCCTGCGTCCGGCATGGACGACACCGGTCGCCGGGCCGGAGCGGTCGGCCAGGACAATGGGGACGCAGTCCGCCACGAGCACGGCCAGCGCCTGGCTCCCGTCCGGGCTGAGCAGGGCGTCGGCCTCCGGCGGACTCCAGTGGGCGGACCCGGCCGGCACCTCGGCCACCGTACTCGAGTGCATCTGGGTCATAAACCGCAGGGAACCGGGGGCCACGCCCATCGCCGTCTCCACCCGTGCCCGGTTGCCGGCCGCCGTCGAGGGCCGCCCGAGGTTGAGTGCGAGGTTGCCGGCAGCGGAATCGGTAAAGGCGGCGTGCAGCCCGGGCTGCACGCCGCCTTGCCAGAAAAACATCCGCAGAAGATCCCGGTTACTTCAGGAAGTCGGGCACGTCGAGGTCGTCCGAGCGGCCCGAGGAGAGGTCCGGCTCCACCACGGCGGGCAGGTCGACGTCGAAGCCGGCGTCGGCCGGCACCGTGTTGGACTGGGAGAAGCGCTGCTGGGACCACGCACCGAGGCCCGCGGAGGCCGGAGCGGCGGCACGGGCGGTGTCCCCGCCGACCGTGGGTGCCGAGGCGGGCTTGACCGCAGGTACGGCAGGCTGCGAGGTCGCATCGACCTGGTCGAAGCCGGCGGCGATCACGGTGACGCGGGCCTCGTCGCCGAGGGCGTCGTCGATCACCGCACCGAAGATGATGTTGGCCTCCGGGTGGGCGACCTCCTGCACCAGCCGGGCCGCCTCGTTGATTTCGAAGAGGCCGAGGTCGGAGCCGCCCTGGATGGACAGCAGCACGCCGTGCGCGCCGTCGATCGATGCCTCGAGCAGCGGCGAGGCGATCGCGAGTTCGGCGGCCTTCACGGCCCGGTCCTCGCCGCGCGCGGAGCCGATGCCCATGAGGGCCGAGCCCGCACCCTGCATGACCGACTTGACGTCGGCGAAGTCGAGGTTGATCAGGCCGGGGGTGGTGATCAGGTCGGTGATGCCCTGCACACCGGAGAGGAGCACCTGGTCCGCGGACCGGAAGGCGTCGAGCATCGACACATTGCGGTCGCTGATCGAGAGCAGGCGGTCGTTCGGGATGACGATGAGGGTGTCGACCTCGTCGCGCAGGGTGTCGATGCCCGACTCGGCCTGGTTGGACCGGCGGCGGCCCTCGAAGGTGAACGGCCGGGTGACGACGCCGATGGTCAGCGCGCCGAGTGAACGGGCGATGCGTGCCACGACGGGCGCACCGCCGGTGCCCGTGCCGCCGCCCTCACCGGCGGTGACGAAGACCATGTCGGCCCCGCGCAGCACCTCTTCGATCTCCTCGGAGTGGTCCTCGGCCGCCCTGCGGCCGACCTCCGGGTCCGCGCCGGCGCCGAGCCCGCGCGTCAGTTCCCGTCCGACGTCGAGCTTCACGTCGGCGTCGCTCATCAGCAGCGCCTGCGCGTCGGTGTTGATGGCGATGAACTCCACCCCACGGAGCCCCACCTCGATCATCCGGTTGATGGCGTTTACGCCGCCCCCGCCGATGCCGACGACCTTGATGACGGCCAAGTAATTCTGCGGTGCTGCCACGTCCTGTGTCCCTTGTTCGAATCTGTGCGCTGTTGTCTGGGGTTACACCCGGCCGGAACCGGCTTCAACCTTCACCCGGCATAACGTTAACTCTCAGGTTGAGGGTTAATGTTATGTCAAGTAACTTCTATCTGAGACGCTATGGGCACCGGGAGTCTTCTGCAATGACCGGTGCCGCGTGTCGCCTTGTTTCTTTGAAATCCCGCTCACCGGGTAACCGGACGGTCGGGGGTGCTGACGTCATATTCCTTCACCGGTGGATCCGATGCCGGGACCTTCAGCAGGGCCGAGAGGACCTTCGCCTTGGCGGTGTTGCGCTCCGCGCTCCCCCAGAAGATTTTCTGGTTGCCGGTGAGCGAAAGCGAAACCGAGTCCACGCTTCGGGCGGAGGCGTGGTTGAGGCGGGACAGGATGTCCGGGGGCAGGTCGGCCAGCACCGCGGTGATCGAGCGGAAGACCTCCGAGTTGACCGCCTCCGTGCCGCCGTCGATCAGCGGAAGCTTCACCGCCTTCCGGTCCGCGACGGTCTTGAGCTGCCGGCCCTCCGAGTCGATCAGGATGAACTGCTTGTCCTTCTGCACGATGGCCACCGGCACCCGTTCGCGGATGGTGACCACGAGGGTTGACGGCGGCTCGGCCGCCACGCGCACCGACTCGATCGGCGCCTTGTCCCGCAGGAGGCCTTCGACCTTCTCGTCCGGGAGCCGGGTGAGCGAGGTGCCAAGGAGCGGCTTGAGCGCCGTGGTGACCTCCTCGGTGGAGACCAGCGTGTTGCCCTCGACCCGCAGGTGCTTCAGCGCCAGGACCGGAGAGAAGATCAGGTACGCGAGCAGGCCGCCCACCACCAGGACCAGACCCAGGAGGGTCCACAGCAGCACCCGCCGCCGGCGCCGGGACGGCGGTTCCGGGAATTCAAGGACCGTCGCTCCGGCCGGCTCCGCGTCCTCCCGGGGCAGCACGGAAACCTTGCCCGAGTTGGCCCGCGCACCGGCGGCGGCGCCGGTCCCGGCTCCGGCCAGACCGGTTGGCTTCCTAGGCTTCATCGTCCGCCGTTCCGGTGCTTTCCCGGCCGCGGAGGGCCTCAACCAGCCCGGAGGCAAGGTGCGTGACGTCCCCGGCACCGACGGTGAGGATGATGTCGCCGGCGGAGGCGCGGGCGGCCACCTCACGGACGGCGGCCTGCTGATCCTGGACGTATCCCCCGGGCCGGGTGAGCTTCGCGGCGATCAGGTCGCTGGTGACGCCCGGGATCGGGTCCTCGCGGGCCGGGTAGATGGGGAGCAGCGTCGCCGAGTCCGCGGAATCGAGGGCGCCGGCGAACCCGTCGGCGAACTCCCGCGTCCGGGAGAAGAGGTGGGGCTGGAACAGCACGTGCACCGCATGCCCGGCGGCGACGGTGCGGGCGGCCGCCAGGGCCGCAGCGACTTCCGTGGGGTGGTGTGCGTAGTCGTCGAAGACCCGTACCCCGGCGCCCTCGCCGCGGGCCTCGAAGCGCCGGGCTGCCCCGGAGAACGAGGCGAGGCCTTCGGCCGCGACCGCCGGGTCCACGCCGAGTTCGAGGCCGACGGTGAATGCGGCCGCGGCGTTGAGGATGTTGTGGGCCCCCGGCACGCTCAGCTGGAGTTCCTGCTGGGCGTCGAGTCCGTCGACGGCGAAGGAGAGCACGCTGTTGGAGGTGCTGCCCAGGGCACGGGTGGAGCCCAGCTGGATGTCGGCGGTCGGCGAGTACCCGTAGGTGCGCACCCGGCGGGTGGCGGCGGCAGCGGCGGCCAGGGCGGCCGCTCCGGGATCGTCGGCGCAGGCGACGAGCACGCCGTCCTCGGGCAGGAGCCCGACGAACTGCTCGAAAACCGCGGTGACGGCGGCCGCCGTGCCGTAGTGGTCGAGGTGGTCGGCTTCGACGTTGGTCACCACGGCGATCTGCGGGCTGTAGTTCAGGAATGAGCCGTCCGACTCGTCGGCTTCCGCAACGAACACGTTCCCGCCGGACCAGCGCGCGTTGACGCCGAGCGCCGCGACGTCCCCGCCGATGGCGAAGGAGGGCTCGCGCCCGGCCGCCTGCAGCAGTACGGTGATCATCGCCGTTGTCGTGGTCTTTCCGTGGGTTCCGGCGACGGCGATGACCAGCTGGCCGGCCATGGCCGCGGCGAGGGCCTCGGAGCGGTGCTGGATGGAGATCCCGCGGTGGCGTGCCTCGAGCAGTTCGGGGTTGTCGGGCCGGATGGCCGAGGAGATGACCACCTGGCCGGCGCCGGTGACGTTCTCGGCGCGGTGGCCGACGTGGACCTCGGCGCCGAGGGCGGCAAGGGCCTTCAGGGCCTTGGAGTCCGCGCCGTCCGAGCCGGAGACGGGGATGCCCTGGCCGAGCAGGACCCGGGCGACAGCCGACATGCCGGCGCCGCCGAGACCGATGAAGTGGACGCGCCCGGCGGTTGGGCCCCCCGGCTGACGCTCGGGGGCGGAGTCCTGTGGAATGCCGGTCATGAGGAGGCTCCTGCCGCGTCGAGGACGAGTTTGGCCATGGTCCGGTCGGCGTCGCGGATGCCCTGCGCCGCGGCGGCAGAGGCCATCCGGTCAAGGGCGGCGGGGTCCTTCAGCAGGGCGAGGGCCTCCGAGCGCAGCCGCGACGGGGTGAGGTCGGAATCTGAAATCAGCACCGCTCCCCCGTCGGCGGTGAGGGCTGCGGCGTTGAGGGCCTGCTCGCCGTTACCGTGGGCGAGCGGCACGAGGATCGAGGGCAGCCCGACGGCGCTGATCTCGCAGACGGTGGCGGCACCGGCCCGGGCCACGAGCAGGTCGGCCGCTGCGTACACGGCGTCCATGTCGTCGACGTACTCGAGCTGGTGGTAGCCCGGCAGCGAGAGCGGGGAGCCGTCTGCGGCGGTGATGGTCTTGCCCCGGCCGGTGATGTGGAGGATCTGGATCCCCTCGGCGCACAGGCCGGGAGCGGCCGCGGCGGCTGCGCGGTTGATGCTCAGGGCCCCGGAGGAGCCGCCGGTGATGATGAGGGTCGGGCGTGCCGGGTCGAGCCCCAGGGCCCGCCGGGCGGACTCCCGTGCGGTTGCCCGGTCCAGTCCGGCGATGGTGCGGCGCATGGGCATGCCCACCCACTGGGCCTTAGGCAGCCGGGTGTCCCGGAACGCCACGGCGACGGTCCCGGCGATGCGGGCGCCCAGCCGGTTGGCGATGCCGGGGCGGGCGTTGGCCTCGTGGATGACCAGGGGCACGCGCCGCAGGAACGCCGCGAGGTAGAGCGGCGCAGCGACGTAACCGCCCACGCCGACGACCACGGAGGGCTTGACCGTGTCAAGGATGCGCAGCGCCTGCCGGACGGCGGCGGCCAGGCGGTAGGGCAGCTTTAACAGGTCGGTGGAGGGCCGGCGCGGCAGCGGCACCCGGTCGATGGTCTCCAGGTCATAACCGGCGGCGGGGACCAGCCGGGTCTCCATCCCGGACTCCGTCCCGACGGCCGTGATCCGGGCGCCGGGGGCGAGGTCGGTGATGGCGTCGGCGATGGCCAGCAGTGGGCTGATGTGGCCGGCGGTACCGCCGCCGGCCAGGACGACGGACACGGGTGTCGGGGAGTTCATGACGCTGCGGTTTCGCTTTCGGTCTTGATGAAGGTCGCGGGCATGCGCCGGGCGAAGGAGAGCAGGACGCCCACCGCGGCGAGGGTGAAGGTCAGCGCCGACCCGCCGTAGGAAATGAAGGGCAGCGGGACGCCGATCACCGGCAGCAGGCCGGTCACCATGCCGACGTTGACGAAGGCCTGGCCGATCAGCCACACCAGGATGGACCCCATCAGGATACGCACGAAGGGGTCGCTGTAGCGCATGGCCACCTGGATGGTGGCCACCGCGAGAATCCCGAACAGGGCGACGACGACGATCGCGCCGACGAGGCCGAACTCCTCGCCGATGATGGCGAAGATGAAGTCGTTGTGCGCCTCGGGGATCCAGTTCCATTTCTGGCGGCTTTGGCCGATGCCCACGCCGAACCATCCGCCCGAGGCCATGGCGAACAGCCCGTTGTCGGACTGCAGGCACAGGTCGGCGCCGTCCTCGCAGTTCAACCGCAGCCACGCGCTGATGCGCCCGCCGCGGTTGGCGCTGGTGGCCACCATGAGGGTTCCGATGAGCGCAGAGCCGGCGCCGGCGAGGAGGAACATCTTCAGCGGTGCCCCGGCGAAGAACAGGGCCGCCGCGAGGATCATCATCAGGATCATGCCTGTGCCGAGGTCGCCTCCGAGCAGCACCAGGCCGATGGGCAGCCCACCCAGGGGCAGGGCGGGAATCAGGGCGTGCTTCCAGTCCCGGATCAGGCCCTTTTTGCGCTCCAGGACCGTGGCGCACCACAGGGCCAGGGCGAGTTTGGCCGGTTCGGAGGGCTGGAAGGACTGGCTGCCGATCATGATCCAGTTCTTGTTGCCGTTGATGCTGACCCCGATGACCAGCACGAGGATCAGGAGCACCACCGCAATGCCGAGCCCGGGCCAGGCCAGGGCCTTGTAGAGCCGCGGACCGACGCGGGAGAGGATGAACATGAGCACCACGCCACCGCCGGCCCACACGGCCTGCTTGAGGAAGAGGTCGAACTCCTCCTTGCCCTCGGAGATCGCCTCGACGGAGGACGCCGACAGCACCATGAGCAGGCCGATGGCCGTCAGGGCGAGGGCTGCGCCGAGGATCAGGTAGTAGCTCGAGCCGCTCGGGCTCCGGCCGGTTCCCTCGAGGAAGCGCCAGCCCCGCGCCGCGGCTGCCCTGAGCCCGCCGCGCGGCGCCGGGGCGGTGGAGCCCGGAGTCTGCGTGGTGCCGCTGGCACGCCCTGCCGGCGCTCCGGCGGTGCGGCCGGCCGCGCCGGCGGTGCGGGCGCCCGCGGGCCTGCGCCCGGGGTGCCGGGTGGGGGTGGTAACCATCTAGAGCTCCTTCGCGGTTGGTGCCTGCCCCTCCACCAGCGCTCGAACCGCCGTGGCAAAGGCATCACCCCGGTGGGCGTATGAGGAGAACTGATCCATTGAGGCGGCGGCCGGTGCGAGCAGGACAGTGTCGCCCTCCCCGGCGAGGCGGGCCGCCTCGGAGACCGCCCATTCCATCACCTGTGCACCCTCTTCCCCGCCCTCGGGGTGTCCGTTTCCAGTGTGACTGGTGTGCCAGCCGATGATCGGCACATCGGGAGCGTGTCGGTGCAGGGCCTCCTGCAGTGCCGTGCTGCCGGCTCCGATCAGCACCACGGCCCGCAGGCGGGCGGCGTGGGTGCGGACGAGGTCGTCGTACGCGACGCCCTTGGACAGGCCGCCCGCGATCCAGACCACCGAGGTGAAGGCGGCCAGCGAGGCCGAGGCGGCATGCGGATTGGTGGCCTTCGAGTCGTTGATCCAGAGCACTCCCCCGGCGGACGCGATGGCCTCGATGCGGTGCGCGCCCGGGGAGTAGGTGCGGATCCCCTCCCGGACGGCGGCCGGGGAGATGCCCGCTGCCCGCACCAGGGCGGCGGCCGCCAGCGCGTTGGCCACAAGGTGGCGCGGCACGACGTCCCCGAGTTCGCGGACCGACGCCAGTTCGGCGGCGGAGTCCCTGCGCTGTTCAATGAAGGCCCGGTCGACGAGGAGGTCCTCAACGACGCCCATCATGCTCACCGCGGGCGTGCCGGTGGTGAATCCGACCGCCCGGCAGCCTTCGATCACGTCGGCTTCCTCGACCATTACCTCGGTCTCGTGCTGTTCGGCGTTGTAGATGCAGGCGATGCGGGTGCGATCGTAGATCTTGGCCTTCGCCGCGGCGTAGGCCTCGTAGCTGCCGTGCCAGTCGACGTGGTCCTCGGCGATATTGAGGCACACGCTGGCCAGCGCCGAGATGGACTCGCTCCAGTGGAGCTGGAAGCTGGAGAGCTCCACGGCGAGGAAGTCGAACCCCTGCGGGTCGCGGATCACATCGAGGATGGGCGTGCCGACGTTCCCGGCGGCCACGGCGCGCTTCCCGGCGGCCAGCAGCATCGACTCGGTCAGGCCGACCGTGGTCGTCTTGCCGTTCGTGCCGGTGATGGTGAGCCATTCGGCGGTGGGCCGGCCCTCGCGGATGCGCACCCGCCAGGCCAGCTCGACGTCGCCCCAGATGGGGATGCCCGCCCCGGCGGCGGCCGCCAGCAGGGGCTGGGCCGGGCTCCAGCCGGGCGAGGCGATGATCAGCTCGGGCGCCTGTCCGTCGACCAGGGGGATGCCGGTGGTGGAGCCTGCGCCAAGGAGCACCTCGCGGACGCCGACGATCCGCAGCGTGTCGGCCTTGGCCCGGTTGTCCTCCGAGTCGGAGCCGTCGACGACGACGACGGCCGCGCCAAGCTCCACGAGGGTGTCGGCGGCGGAGAAACCCGAGGCGCCGATGCCGGCGACGACGACGCGCAGCCCCCGCCAGTCGGCGTCCCAGCTCGTGAGCCCCGCCAGCCGTCCGGCCGCATCCGATTCCGAAATGTCCGTCAACCCACTACCCAATCCGCATAGAAAATACCGAGTGCCACGGCCACGAAGAGGCCTCCGAGGATCCAGAACCGCACCACGACCGTGACCTCCTGCCAGCCCTTCAGCTCGAAGTGGTGCTGCAGCGGCGCCATCTTGAAGACGCGCTTTCCCCCGGTGGCCTTGAAGTAGCCGACCTGGATGATCACCGAGAGGGTGATCATCACGAACAGGCCCGCCATGACCACGAGCAGGAGCTGGGTCCGGGAGAGGATCGCGAAGCCGGCGATCGCGCCGCCGATCGCGAGGGAGCCGGTGTCGCCCATGAAGATCTTCGCCGGCGAGGTGTTCCACCAGAGGAAGCCCACCAGCGCGCCGGCCATCGATCCGGCGATGAGCGCCAGGTCCAGCGGGTCGCGCACCTCGTAACAGACGTTCACGGGGACCTGCAGGGAGCCGCAGCTCTGGTTGGACTGCCAGATGCCCATCAGCATGTACGCGGCGAAGACGAGGATGGAGGCGCCCGCGGCGAGCCCGTCGAGCCCGTCGGCGAGGTTCACGCCATTGGTGGCGGCGGTCATGATCAGGTTCGACCAGAGGACGAACAGGATCGCCCCGACCAGGGTGCCCGCGAAGGCAAGGTCCACCGAGGTGTCCCGAAGGAAGGAGATGGCCGTCGAGGCCGGTGTGCGGCCCCTCTCGTCCGGGAACTGGAGGGCCAGCACCGCGAAGAGGATGCCGACGAAACTCTGCCCGGCGATCTTCGCGCCGGCGCTGAGCCCGAGGCTGCGCTGCTTGGAGATCTTGATGTAGTCGTCGAAGAAGCCCACGGCGCCCATCCCGGTCGTCACCAGGAGCAGCAGCAGGCCCGAGACGCTCGGCCCGGTTGAGGCGCCGAGCAGCGCCATCACGCCGTGGGTGAGGAAGTAGGCGAGCAGCACCGAGCCGACGATCACCGCCCCGCCCATGGTGGGGGTGCCGCGCTTGGTGTGGTGCGCCGTCGGGCCGTCGTCGCGGATGAACTGGCCGTAGCTTTTCCGGACTAGGAGTCGAATGAACAGCGGAGTGCCGACAAGTGCGAAGAACAGCGCCGACGCCGAACCGATCAGGAGGGCGATCACGGCTGCGGGCTCCTTCGAGGGGCAGTGCCGTCCGGGCTGGCGGCAGGAGGCTGAATGGGGTTCGCGGGGTGCGGTGGCACTGAATCCGGCGAGCCGGCAGCATCAGGGGCCAATGCTATCCGATCCCCCAGGAACCTCAGGCCCGCCCCGTTGGAGGACTTGAACAGCACGATGTCACCGGGCCGCAGCTCGGACCGCAGCAACCGTTCGGCCGCCTCGGCATCGGGCACCTGCTGGATCTCGTCGCCCCAGGAGCCTTCGAGCAGGGCGCCGTTGAACAGGGCGCGGACGTTGTCGCCGCCGACGACGACGAGCTTGGAAATGTTCAGCCGGACGACGACGCGCCCGAGGAGGTCGTGCTCCTCGATGGAGGACTCCCCCAGTTCGAGCATTTCACCCAGCACCGCCCAGGTGCGGCGCCGGCCGGCTCCGAGTTCGGCCAGGGTGCGCAGGGCCGCCCGCATCGACTCCGGGTTGGCGTTGTAGGCGTCATTGATGACGGTGACTCCGTCGGCCCGTTCGGTGAGTTCCATCCGCCAGCGGCTCGCCGCGGCCTGCGTGCGCAGGGCGGAGGCGATGCGCTCTCCGGGCACGCCGAGGGCCCAGCCCACGGAGGCGGCCGCGAGCAGGTTGGCCGTGTGGTGGAGGCCCAGCAGCGGGGACACCACCGGGTGGGAGGTCCCGTCGGGGAGCCCGAGGTCGAAGGCGGGGTGGCCCTCGGGGGTGGTGGTGCTCCCGGCCGCGGTGAGGATGTCGCCGTCGGCGGCCTCGAAGTCGCCGGAGGAGGTGAAGTAGACGCGCCGGGCGCCGGTGCGTGAGCGCATGGCCAGCACCCGCTCGTCGTCGGCGTTGATCACGGCCGTCGCCCCGGGGCCCAGGGCGGCGAACAGTTCGCCCTTGGCGCGGGCAATGGCCTCCACCCCGCCGAACTCGCCCACGTGGGCGGACCCGACGCCGAGCACGACGCCGACGTCCGGCCGAACCATGTCCGCGAGGTAGGTGATGTTGCCGGCTTTGGTGGCGCCCATTTCGATGATGAGGTAGCGCGTTCCGTAGTCGGCACGGAACACCGTCAGCGGCACCCCGACCTCGCCGTTGTAGGACCCGGTGGGGGCCACGGTGGGGCCTTCTGCGCCCAGCATGCCGGCCAGGAGGTCCTTGGTGGTGGTCTTCCCTGCCGACCCGGTGATGCCCACGACGGTCAGCGGCCCGCTGGCGCGGAGCCGGCGCACGGCCTCGGCGGCGAGGACCCCCATGGCGAGCACCGCGTCGGGCACGATCACGGCGGGCAGGTCGGATCCGTCGGCTCCGCTGACCGGGCGCTCGGCGAGGGCCAGCACGGCGCCCGCGCCGAAGGCCTGGGCCGCAAAGTGGTGGCCGTCGGTGACCTCGCCGGGTTTGGCGATGAACAGGCCCCCCGGGAGGACCTCGCGCGAGTCGGTGGCCGCGGAGGTGACGGTGAGGGTGGGGTTTTGGCCGGCACCCTGTGAAAGGTGGCCGCCGGTGAGTGCCGCGATGTCGGCTGCGCTGAATTCAATCATGACGGTCTAGGACTCTATCGCCACAGGCGTGCGCACAGAGAATCCGTGCCTTGTCAACGAGGCGGCGAGCTCCACGCGGTCGTCGAGGGCGTGATTCACGCCCTTGATCTCCTGCCAGACCTCGTGGCCGCGGCCCGCGACCAGGACGGTGTCCCGCTCCCCCGCCATCGCCACGGCCGCCTCGATGGCCTCCGCCCGGGGGAACACCTCGAGCACCTCGCAGGCAAGGTTTTCGGCCCGCACCGCGGCCAGCGCGCCGTCAAGGACGCCGCGCCGGATCTGCGCCTCGTCCTCGTCGTGCGGGTCGTCATCGGTGACGATGACCACGTCGGCGAGCCGCGCCGCGGCCGCCCCCATGATGGGCCGTTTGGTCTCATCGCGCTGGCCGGTGGCGCCGAAGACGATGATGACCCGGGAGCCGGGATCGGGGCGCCGCACCGCGGCGAGGGTGCGCACCAGGGCGTCGGGGTTATGGGCGAAGTCCACAATGCCCGTCGGGGCGTCGCTGATGAGCTGCATCCGCCCCGGCACCTGCACCGTGAAGGGATCGTGTGCGGCGGCGGCCCGCTGCAGGTCCTCCGGGTCCACCCCCGAGGCGAGCACCATCACCGCGGCGAGGGCCGCGTTGGAGACGTTGAACGTGCCCGGAAGGCCCGTGGATAGCGCCAGGGCCGTCCCGCCGGGCCCGCGCAGGGTGAACCGGTGGCCCAGGCCCGCCGGTTCGATCGCCTCGACCGTCCAGTCCGCGGGCGCTTCCGGCGCATCCGGGTCGGTGCGCAGGGTGACCACCGGCCCGGTGGCGGCCGCGGCCATCCGCGTGCCCCACTCGTCGTCGACGGTGACGACGCCGACGCCGGAGCGTGCGGCGCCGAAGAGCGAGGCCTTGACGGCGAAGTAGGACTCCATGTCGCCGTGCAGGTCGAGGTGGTCCTGGGTCAGGTTGGTGAACCCGGCGACGTCGAACACCACGCCGTCGACCCGGCCGTATTCGAGGGCATGGGAGGAGACCTCCATGGCGGCCGCGCCGAGTCCGCGTTCGCGCATCAGGGCCAGAAGGGAGTGGACCTGCGGCGATTCGGGGGTGGTGAGGGTGCTTGGGATGGCTTCGGCTCCGGCGAGGATCTCGATGGTGCCGATCAGCCCCGTGGTGCGGCCCAGGGCCCGCAGGAGGGCGTTGATGAAGTAAGTGGTGGTGGTCTTGCCGTTGGTGCCGGTCACCCCGAAGAGCGCCGGCCGCGCCGCGTCGGCGGGCTGGCTGGCGAACACGGCGGCCGACAGCGGGCCGACGAGCAGCCGGGGCCGCTCCGCCACGAGGACGGGGAGCGCGGAGGGGTGGGGGCCCGCCCCGATCAGGGCGGCGCCGTCGGCGTCCGTCAGCACGGCGACGGCCCCGCCGGCGGCCGCCTGCGCGGTGAACTCGGCCCCGTGGCGCTGCGCTCCGGGCACGGCGATGTAGAGGTCGCCGGGCGCTGCGTCCCGGGAGTCCACGGCCACTCC
Organism: Arthrobacter zhaoguopingii; assembly: GCF_009828605.1. NCBI lineage: Bacteria > Bacillati > Actinomycetota > Actinomycetes > Micrococcales > Micrococcaceae > Arthrobacter > Arthrobacter zhaoguopingii. The sequence goes on from NZ_WIAE01000009.1 coordinate 94,136, forward strand.
GGTCACCTGCAGTGAGGCCACCGCTGAGTCCCCCACCGGCGCCCCGTCCACGGTGATGGCGGGCAGGGCGGCGTCGAGCCCGCCGAGGGCAGCGGCAAGGGACACCGGCTGGACACGGCGGGGCCTCATTCCAAGGCCTGCGGCGCTTGGAGGGGTGCGAATTGACACGGAGCTTTTACTTTCGGATCAGTACTCGACGGGGTAAGCCTCGGGCTTACCCGCCGACGGTGGAACGTTCGATGCGTTGAGGACCTGCTTCATCACCTTTTGGAACGACTCGCCCGGCACCAGGTAGTAGAGGTCGCCCTGCGGTCGCTGCAGGGTCACCACCACAACATATTCGGGGTCCTCGATCGGGGCGATCCCGGCATACGACAGAGTGTAGCCGTCGTATCCGCCGTTGGGCCCGGGCGCTTCGGCCGTGCCGGTCTTCGAACCGACCCGGTACTGCTCGAGGGCGCCGGACTTGCCCGAGCCTTCGACCGTGACCGTCTCAAGGAGCTTCTGCAGCTTTTTGGCCGTCGGTTCCGAGACGACTTCGGTGCCATCGCCCTGGGGCACCTTGTGCTCGGTGCCATCCGGGTCGATGTAGGCGTCGATCAGGCGGGGCGGGAGCCGGACGCCGTCATTGGCGACCGTCTGGAACACCATGGCGGTGTGGAGGGCGGTCTGGGCCAGACCCTGCCCGAAGAGGACCGTGTACTGCTGGCGGTCGTCCCAGGTTTCCGGCTGGGGCAGGAGCCCGCGGGTTTCGCCGTTGAGCCCCGTGTTCAGCTCCTCGCCGATCCCGAACTTCTTCAGCCAGTCGTAGCGCTGCTGCTTGGTGAGCTGCTCGCCGATCTTGACGGTGCCCGTGTTGAGCGACTTGGCGAAGATGCCGGCCACCGTGCGGAGCTCCTCGCCGTGCGCGTAGGCGTCCTTGAACGTCTGGTTCCCCACGGTGTACAGCGGGGGGATCTCGAACCGGGTGGTCGGCTCGATGATGCCTTCCTCGAGGCCGGCGGCGAGGGTGATCAGCTTGGTGGTCGAGCCGGGTTCGAAGGCCGCGGTCACCGACAGCGGGCTGCGGAATTCCGGCGGGGTGGCCCCGGGGTTGTTCGGGTCCGGCGTCGTCGATTCGGCGAGGGCCTTGATGGCCCCGGTCTTGGCCTCGACGACGACGATATTGCCCCACTCGGCGTTGTAGTCCTTCACCTGCGAGGCGATGGTCTGCTGGGCGAACCACTGGAGGTCCTGGTCGATGGTCAGCCGCACGGACTGGCCGTCCTTGGCGGGCACGTCCTCATTGGTGGCGTAGGGGATGCGGATCCCGTCGCCGCCGATCTCGTAGGTCTTGCTGCCGGCCTTGCCTGTCAGCTTGTCGGTCAGGGACAGCTCGAGGCCCTCGCGGGGCTCCCCGTCCGGGCCGACATAGCCGATGATCGACCCGGCCACCGAGCCGGCCGGGTAGGTGCGCACGCTCGTCTTGTCCGCGTACACGCCCGGCAGGCCGACGGCCAGGGCGCGGTTCTTGACCTCGGGGGTGACGGTGCGGGCCACGTAGTTGAAGCTCTTGTCCCCCTGGATGGAGGCGCGCAGGGTTTCCGCGTCGATGCCGAGCACGGCGGAGAGTTCCTGGAAGCCCTGCTCGATCGGCAGGTCGAGCTCCCGCTCACCCAGCTCCTCGTTGTACCGGTCGAAGGTTTCGCCGCCGCTGAGGCGCTGGTCGACGACGATGTCGAAGCGTTCGACGCTGCGGGCGAAGTACTTCCCGTTGGAGTCAACGATGGACCCACGCACCGGCTGCACCGCAGTGGTGGTGAGCCGCTTGGAAAGCCCAGCCTGGGCCAGCCCGTTCAGGTCGAGGGCCTGTAGCTGGAACAGCCGGACGCCGAGGACCAGCAGCAGGACCAGGACGAAGGCAAGCCCGACGCGCAGACGCCGTGATCCGAGCGCTACGCGGAGGGCGTCCTGGCTGCCGGGGTTGGGGTGTGCCACGTGGGGTCCTTGGTGATCGCGGGGAGTTTCTGGGCGAAGGCGGTGGCCCGGCGGGGCCGGGGTTGCTAGCGGGAGCTGGGGAGCTGTGCAGGGCCGGGGATGGTGCCGCCGGCGGGGCGCTCGGGTGCCGCACCCTGCCCGGGCGCACTGCGTGCCTGCTCCGGCAGCTCCACGGCCGCGCCGCGGGGCGCGGGCTCCTCGGCGGCCTGCCCTTCGGCGGCGTCGGCCGGCGCCGGGGCGGGCGCGGCCTCGGCGGGTGCCGGGGCGGGCGCGGCCTCGGCGGGTGCCGGGGCGGGCTGCGGCTCCGCGGCGGCCTCCGGTGCCGCGCGCGGGGCGGGAACAGGGGCGTCCTGGGCCGTGACGACCTCGGGTGCGGCAATGAGCGCCTCGGGGGCGCTGCCCTCCTTGGCCGGCTCGGGGGTGCCGGTGACCTTTCCAATCTCAAGGTCGATGGAGCCGAACGTCGGGGAGGACACCATGCCGAGCTTGGTCGCCGCGGCCGCCAGGTTCTGCGGCGCGCCGCGGTCTTCGAGCCGCTGGACGAGGGCTTCGTTCTCCTGGCTCAGCGCCACCTGCTGCCCGCGCAGCTGGACCAGCTCGTACTGGGTGCTCGAGACGGAGATGTTAAGGATCAGCACGGCCACCAGCGCGGCGACCAGCAGTGCGCAGCTGAACACGGCGAAGGGCACGCGGCGGCGCGAGGCGCGCGCCGGAACCACCGAGAGCGGTGTCCGGGGACGCTGGGGCGTTTCGGGCGAGGGCCTTCCACGGCGGACGGGATGAGAGGCAAGGGCGCTGCTGCCGGAAGTCGCGGGTGGCCGGGTGTGCGCACTCAATGCCTGGCTCATGATGTTTTCCTGTCCTTGGGACCTCGTGTGATTTTTTCGACAGCCCTGAGCTTCGCCGACGCCGCCCTGGGGTTTTCCTGTATCTCCTGTTCCGTCGGAGCCTCGGTGCCCCGGGTGAGAAGTCGGAGATATGGCTTGTGCTCCTCGAGTTCCACAGGGAACCCGACCGGAGCCGAAGACTTGCTTCCGGCCGCGAAGGCGCTCTTCACGATCCGGTCCTCGAGGGAGTGGTAGGACAGCGCGACGATCCGGCCATCGACATTCAGCGCATCAATCGCGGCCGGCACGGCCCGTTCGAGCACTGTCAGCTCTTCATTGACCTCGATCCGCAGCGCCTGGAAGGTGCGCTTCGCGGGATGGCCGCCGGTGCGGGCGGCCGAGGCCGGCACGACCGAGCGGATGACTTCGACGAGGCGGCCCGTGGTCGTGATGGGAGCGGCGGCGCGTGCCTCGACGATGGCGGAGGAGATCCGTCCGGCGAACTTCTCCTCGCCCCAGGAGCGGATGATCCGCAGGAGGTCCTCGCGGGAGTAGGTGTTGACGATCGTGGCGGCGGTGGGCCCCCGGCTGGTGTCCATCCGCATGTCGAGCGGCGCGTCGTAGGAGTAGGCGAATCCCCGCTCGCGTTCGTCGAGCTGCAGCGAGGAGACGCCGAGGTCGAAGAGGACGGCGTCGACTCCAGGAATCCCGAGATCGGCAAGGGCCTCACCGATCTCGTCGTAGACGGCGTGGACGAGGTCGAGCCGATCCTCGAACCGGCTGAGGCGGGCACCGGCGAGGCTCAGGGCCTGGGGGTCGCGGTCGATGCCGACGAGGTGCGCCGTCGGGAAGGCCTCGAGCATGGTTTCGGAGTGGCCGCCCATGCCGAGGGTCGCATCGACGATGACGGGCCGGCGGCCTGCCGCGGCGGCGGCCTCGACTGCGGGAGCCAGGAGGGTGACGGAGCGTTCGCGCAGAACCGGGATGTGCCGATCGCCGGTCGGGCGCTCATCGCTCATGCACTGACTCCTTCCTGAGTGTGGCTGTCCACCCGCACCACTTAAGCGGTGTTGGTGCGGTCGGTTGGTACGAATGGTCCACGCGTCGGGAGGTGTCCTTGAATCAGATCCCCATCCGGCCGGCCGTCCGTCCGCCTGGCTCCGGGGAAGTGAAGCCAGGTGATTCAGGGCGTCCGGCGGCTGGAGATCTCATCCAAGAAATTCACGCCGCAATGGTTTTGTGCAGTTGTTCCGGACCGGGCGGTCTGGTCTTTTCGGTGGTTCCGGCAGGGTCGCCGGTGCCGCCTAGAAGATTCCCGGCAGTCCCTCATCATCCGTTTCGGAGAAGGCTGTTTCCTTCTCTTCCAGATAGCTGTTCCAGGCTTCCGCGTCCCAGATCTCGGCCCGGCTTCCCGCGCCGATCACTGCGAGCTCTCGGTCCAATCCGGCATACGAGCGAAGCGCCGGCGGAATGGTTATCCGGCCCTGCTTATCCGGTACTTCATCCGAAGCCCCGGAGAGGAAAACCCGAATGTAATCCCGTGCCTGACGGGAAGAAATCGGAGCCGACCTCATTTGCTCGTGAACCTTTTCGAATTCGCTCTGGCTAAAAACGTAAATGCAACGTTCCTGCCCCCTGGTCAACACCAAACCGGACGAAAGTTCCTCCCGGAACTTCGCCGGCAGGATCAACCTGCCCTTCTCATCGAGACGGGGGGTATGGGTCCCGAGGAACATCCCCCACCGCCTGTTCTGACTCGGGCGAAGGCCGGTTCGTTACCGATTCGCTCTTATATTCCCCACTTTACTCCACAACGCTCCACAGTCAATCCACCGACACCACCAGTCCCTCCACTTTTATTTCAGGCGCGCCGGAAGCATTTTTGGTACGCATATGAAAGCGCCGCAGCACCCTGGCGGGGAGGGGCGGAAGGCAGGAAAGCTTCGGGGGGCGGCCCCCGGACGCACGCCGGCCGGGGCCTTAAACCACGAAAGACCCGCAGCTGCGGGTCTTTCGGAAAGTTCAGTTCGGGGCTGGTCCGCTCACCGGGGGCGGGCCGTCAACGGCGGGATCAGGGTTGATCCCGCTTCCGCTCCTCCCACTTATCTTCGAGGCTGCTCATGAAGCCGCTCCTGCCGGCGGAGGCAGGTTTGGAGGGAATCCCCGCGGTGTGCCCTGTCTCGACGGTCTTGGCCTTCGTCGTCGCGAAGTAGACGCCGGCGCCCATCACGATGAAGCCGGCCACCCCCACCACGATGAGCTGGGATCCGATGCCCGCAAGGAGGACCAGGATTCCGGCGATGGTGACAAGCGAGCCGATAACGAGCCTTCGGGTTGACATCGACCGGCGTGTACTTGACGCCATCGAGTGTGCGAATTTCGGATCGTCGGCGTGAAGCTGCTGTTCGAGCTGGTCGAGCAACCTCTGCTCGTGTTCCGAGAGTGCCATCACGGCCTCCTTGATGTAAGTGCCAACGTTCCTTCATCCAACCAACGAGTCCGGCCCCGGGATGGTTCCCGGCTGGGCCCGCCGTTCCGGTCTGCGCCGCGCGGCCGTGGGGGCTGCGTGGCGCGGGTGCCGGAGATCGATTGACCTACACCAAGAGTAGTTCTCACCACGGTAACTTGAAAGTCACAATGTAGCGTTACCGGGCGTATTTCCGCCCCGGGCCGTCCGGGGCGCCGGAGGGCCCAGCAGACCCGCCGGCCGCACGCCGGCGGCGCCGAATTTCCGGTTCACCGCATCAAGGGCAACCTCGGCCGTCCGCCAGTTGTCATCCTGCCTGTCGATCGTCAGTTGGTGCGCCCCTGCTCCCCCGGATCCAAGCTGGTCGGCCCGCAGCCCGATCAGCCGCACGGCCAGTGGACGCTCACCGAGCGCGGTCAGCAGGGCCGTCGCTGCGCCGTAGATCGCGTGAGCGCTGTCGACGGGCTCGGCCAGCTTTTTCGATCGGGTCAGGGTTGAGAAGTCGGCATAGCGGAGCTTGAGGGAGACGCCCTGCGCCGACAGGCCCGCCGCGCGCAGCCGGGTGGCGGTCCGGTGGGCGAGCCGCAGGAGTTCCCGGTGCAGGACGGCGGTGTCGGTGACATCCTGCGCGAAGGTCTCCTCCGCCCCGATGCTCTTCTCGGCGCGGGAGACGACAACCTTCCGTGGATCCCTGCCCCAGGCCAGTTCGTGGACGTGCCGGCCGGAGGTGCCGAGGAGCTTGGTGAGCGCCGAAACCGGAGTGGAGGCGAGGTCCTCCACCGTCCGGATGCCCAGGCGGGCAAGGGTCTCCTGGGTCTTGGCACCCACTCCCCACAGCACGGAGACCGGCTGGGCGTGGAGGAAGGCGACGGTGTCGCTGCCTGGCACCAGCAGGAGTCCATCGGGTTTGGACTGGGTCGAGGCGATCTTCGCGACGAATTTGGTGGTGGCGGCCCCCACGCTCGCCGTGATGCCGAGGCTCCTGCTGATCTCCGCGCGGATCTGCTCCCCGATCTCCCGGGGATGCCCCAGCCGGCGCGTGGCTCCGGCGACATCGAGGAAGGCCTCATCGACGCTGAGCTGTTCAACCAGCGGGGTGACCGATCGGAAGATTGCCATCACCGCCGCCGACACCTCCGCATAGCGGTCGTGGTGGGGCTCAAGGACCACCGCCACCGGGCAGCGCCGCATCGCCACGGCCATCGGCATGGCTGAGCGGACGCCGAACCGGCGGGCTTCGTAGGAGGCGGAGAGGACGACCGAGCGGCCCGACGGGCTGCCGACGATGACCGGCACGCCCCGGAGTTCGGGCCGGTTCATCAGTTCGACCGATACATAGAAGGCGTCCATGTCGATGTGCAGGATGGTGCACTCCGCGCCTACCGGCAGCTGGTCCCGAGTCCCGTTCACCACGGAGCCATCGTATCCGAGGTCCCCGACACCGCAGGCCGGGCCCGGACCCGGCTGGGGGCCCCGGCCGAGGGGGTTTAGAGTTGGATCCGTTCACGCCTGCCTAGCCGTACGGGGAATTCATGCAGTCCGCCACCCGACCCGCCGACCCGGACAACCGCCTCACTGACTCGGTCCGCCGGGACCAGGGCGCCTTCCTCTCGTCCATGTCCGAGGAGACCGGAGCGTTCCTCGCAGCGCAGGAGGAACTCCTCGCGGAGATCTCCCCCGAGTCGCTGTCACTGCTGTCCGCCATCCGCGGGCTGACTTCCGGGGGGAAACGGATCCGCGCCCTTCTCTGCTTCTGGGGCTGGCGTGCTGCCGGCGGAACGGGCGACCTGCAGCCGGTGGCACGGGCGGGAGCGGCGCTTGAGTTCTTTCAGGCCGCGGCGCTCATGCACGACGACGTCATCGACCGGTCGGAGACGCGCCGCGGGGCCCCCAGCATCCACCGGCAGTTCAGGCAGCAGCACCTGGACGCCGGGTGGCACCTCGACGCCGACCGCTTCGGCACGTCGTCGGCGATCCTCGCCGGAGATCTGTGCCTCGCTTTCAGCGAAGAGCTGTTCACCGGGGCGTGCGTCGGGGCCGGGGCGTCCTCCGCCCGGGCCATCTTCAACCGGATGCGTACCGAGGTGATGGCCGGCCAGTACCTCGATCTCCTGGAGGAGGCCGTGGGTCCGGACCTGCCGCCGGCCACCGCGGCCGATCGCGCCCTCAACATCCTCCGGTACAAGTCGGCGAAATACTCGATCGAGCGCCCGGTGATGCTCGGTGGCGCGCTGGCGGGCGCGGACGCGGCCACGCTGGCGCGGTTCTCAGCGTTTGCGCTGCCGCTCGGCGAGGCCTTCCAGCTGCGCGACGACGTCCTCGGGGTCTTCGGCGACCCGGCGGTGACCGGGAAGCCCGCCGGAGACGACCTCCGGGAAGGCAAGCGTACCTACCTCGTGGCCCGCACCCTGGCCGGCAGCAGCCCGCATGATCAGGGCGTGCTCAACTCGCTGCTGGGCGATCCGGCCCTGGACGACGAAGGAGTCTCCCGGCTGCGCGAGCTCATTACCGCCAGCGGGGCCCTGCGGGATACCGAAAAGCTGATCCAGGACCGCTCGGCCGAAGCCTTCGCCGCCCTTGGCGGCCTTGGGACCGATGAGGTGTCGGCGGTTGCCCTGGGCCTCCTGGCGGAAGCGGCAGTGACCCGGACCTTCTAAATCGTCCACACGCCGGGCGGACCCGCCTGCGCACGACGTGGGCGCCGGCGGGCGCCCGAAGGACGGCTGTCCACCAGCCACCCTCTACCCTGCTCTGGCTACCAGGCCGCAGCCTGCGCCCGGCGCCGAATCTCGGTCTTGCGGCCTCCGCGGAGGGCGTCGATAGGACGGCCCGGCAGCGAGTCGTCCTCGGTGTAGAGCCAGCGGATGATGTCCTCATCCCCGAACCCGGAGTCCGAGAGGACCACGACGGTGCCCTTGAGGCTGTCGAGGACCGCCCCGTCGACAAGGAATTCCTCGGGGACGCTCCGGATCTTTCGGTCGGTGATCCTCAGGGCGACCAGTGCGCGCTCATCGAGCAGCGCATGGACCTTCGTGATGGGGACGCCAAGCAGTTCGGCGACCTCCGGGAGATTTCTCCAGTGGGGCACAAGTTCTTCGATTTCAGTCACCTTCTAAGGGTGCCACGACCCGGCACACACGCTCTACACGCCGCCTGCAGGGGAACCGACACGCCGTACGGGCTCCTGATGTGGAGTTCCCACCTGTTGTGATACGCCCACCATCGTGTACATTCACTACAGTCACACATGTAACTGGAGTCACAGAAGACCCATTGCTTAACACTTACACCTTGGCTTGCCGGGACAGGAGAACGATTGCTCCCGGTGGTCCGACGACCGTGCGGCTCCGGCCGCCCATAGATGAGGAAATGCCCATGACTGCCCAGCCACCGTCTACACCCCTGAGCGGAGCCTCCCGGCGCGCCGCCGCAGGCACCTCCTCCTCCCGGCGGCGGAACCTGGCCGTGTCCACGGCCGCCATCCCGGCCGTCATCCTGTCCTCGGTGGCTCTGGCGGAATCGGCAGCCGCCCACCAGCCCTCCCCTGCCACCTCGGTGCGGCAACACGTGCCTACCGTGCAGGCCTCCCCTGCCCGCACCCTCATTCCGGCCGCCGAGGTCGCCGCCCGGGTTCCCGCCCTGAAGGTTCCAGCCGTGACAACGCCGGCGGCCTACACGATCAAGGCCGGCGAGACCATGGGCGCCATCGCCCGCAAGCACGGAATCGAGCTCGGCGCCCTGCTCAAGCTCAACCGGATGAGCGCCGCCACGGTGATCTACCCGGGACAGAAGATCCGGCTGGTGGCCGGATCATCCCCTGCACCCGCCGCTCCTGCGGCGGTCCGCGCCCAGACCACGGGCAGCTATGTCGTCAAGCCCGGTGACACCCTCGGCGCGATCGCCTCACGCCACGGCGTCAGCCTCGACAGCGTGCTCAAGGCCAACAACCTCTCGATGACCTCGATCATCTACCCGGGCCAGAAACTCGCCCTGGGCGGACAGGCCGCCGTCAAGCCGTCGGCTCCGGCCCCGGCCAAGCCCGCTCCCGCCGCCCCGGCCGCTCCGGCCGGCAGCTACGTCGTCAAGCCCGGAGACACCCTCGGCGCCATCGCCTCACGCCACGGCGTCAGCCTCGACAGCGTACTCAAGGCCAACAACCTTTCGATGAGTTCGGTCATCTACCCGGGCCAGAAGCTGGTCCTCGGTGGGAAGCCGGCAGCCCCTGCGGCTCCGTCTGCGCCGACCGCACCGTCCGCGCCCACCGCGCCCGCCGCCCCGGCGGGAAGCTACACGATCAAGGCCGGAGACACTTTGGGCGCCATCGCGGCCCGCCACGGTGTGAGCCTTGCCGCGCTGCTCCAGGCGAACAACCTGCAGGCGTCGACGGTGATCTACCCGGGCAAGAAGCTCACGATTCCCACCGGCAACGGCGGCTCCCCCACGACACCGCCCCCGACCAACCTCGTCCCCTCGACCTTCCTTGGGGTCACCTACCCCCAGGCGGTCGTCGCGGACGCGAACCGCAACAAGCAGATCCTCAACTCGCTGCCGGTCCCGAGCTCGGCCGAGATGCGTACGATCGTGGCAAACACCGCACGGTCGATGGGCGTCGATCCCAGCCTCGCCATGGCCTTCGCCTACCAGGAATCGGGCTTCAACCAGCGCGCGGTCTCCCCGGCCAACGCCATCGGCACCATGCAGGTCATCCCGATGTCCGGCCAGTGGGCCAGCGACCTGGTCGGGCGCAAGCTCAACCTCCTCAACCCGCAGGACAACGTGACGGCCGGCGTGGCGATCATCCGCTCGCTGCTCGCCACGAGCCCCTCGCAGGACATCGCGATCGCGTCCTACTACCAGGGCGCGTATTCCGTGAAGACCCATGGAATGTTCAGCGACACCAAGAACTACGTCGCCGCCATCAAGGCCCACCAGAAGAACTTCCGGTAGGAACGGTGGAGGGCGGGGCCGGGTGTTGATCCTGCCCTCCACCGCAGCCAGGACTTAGTATCAATAGGTGCACCAACGGCTGAACGACCCCCTGATCGGCGAACTTGTCGATGGGCGCTACCTCGTCGAGTCGCGCATCGCGCGCGGAGGAATGTCCACGGTCTACCTCGCCCTCGACCGCAGGCTGGACCGCAGGGTTGCGTTGAAGGTCCTGTTCACGCACCTCGCCGAAGACCGCACCTTCCTGGACCGGTTCGAGCAGGAAGCGAAATCGGCCGCCCGCCTCTCCCACCCGCACGTTGTGGGTGTCCTTGACCAGGGCGTCGACGAGACGGCCGAACGCAGCACCGCCTATCTCGTGATGGAGTACGTTCCCGGACGCACGCTTCGGGATCTGATCCGCGAACGCGGACGGCTCACCCCGCGGCTGGCCCTCGCCCTGATCGACCCCGTCATCGAGGGCCTCGCCGCCGCCCATGAGGCGGGGCTGGTGCACCGCGACGTCAAGCCGGAAAATGTGCTCCTGTCCAGCAGCGGGCAGATCAAGATCGCCGACTTCGGGCTCGCGCGCGCCGTCACCGCAACCACCGGCACCGCCACGCTTGTCGGCACCGCGGCCTACCTCCCGCCCGAACTTGTCACCGGCTCGCCGGCCGACGCCCGCAGCGACATCTACTCCGCGGGCATCATGCTCTTTGAACTCCTGACGGGGCGGCAGCCCTTCACCGGCGATGCCCCGGTCCAGATCGCCTTCCAGCACGCCTACGAGCATGTACCGGCGGCATCGGAGTTCCTGCCGGGGCTGGCCGAGGACATCGACGAACTGGTGCAGTGGTGCACCTCGCGGGATCCCGAGGACCGGCCCGTCGACGGCACCGCCCTGCTCGGCGAACTCCGCCATGTCCGCACGACGCTCACGGGCGCCGACCTCGATTACTGCCCGCCGTCGCCGGTGGGGCGCGTCGACCGCGGAGCCGGAAACGCCGGCTCACCGGGGACCGGCGGGATGCCGGAGGGCGGCGGTACGACCATGGTGCTGGGCGCCCCCGCAGGCAGCCCCACTGAAGTGATCGGCAGCCCCATCGATGGAATGGGCATCGGCAGCCCCACCGAAGTAATCGGCACCGGCATCCACGCAGCCAATCCCACCGAAGTGTTCGGTGAAGGGCGCTCGGGGGCGACCGCGCTTCCGCCCGGACCGGCGGACTCGCCAACGGTGGTCCTGCCGGCCCATTCGGGCAGCCCGAACGCCACGACCCGGATCTTTCCGCCGGAGCCCCAGGTCCGGCCGGCCGGTCCGGGCAGGGACAACGCCACCCGCGTCCTCGGCGAGGCGGTCCAGCGGAGCGCCGCTCCGCCTCCTGCCGTCCAGCCCCGCGCCCAGCCTCATCCCGCGCAGGTCCATCCGCCGCAGTCCCAGCCTCCGCATTCGGCGCAGCCCGCCCCCAAGGTGGGCCGGTCCCAGCAGCGCAAACAGGCACGCGCCGCGCAGCGGCCGGTCAAGCGGCTGCGCACCCGGCGCGCGGCGCAGTGGCAGGCCGTGCTGGTCCTGCTGCTGGTCCTGCTGGCCTTCCTGGCCGCGTCCGCGGGCTGGCTGCTGGGGATCAGCCAGCCCGGTGCCGGCGTTCCCGTGGGGGCCGGGCTGCCCAGCCCCGCGGCGTCCGGCTGCGAAGCGGATCAGTTCTTGGAGAGCGCCCCGGCCACGAGGAAGGCCATCTCGAGCGACTGCATGTGATTGAGCCGCGGGTCGCACACGGATTCGTAGCGCTCGAGGAAGGATTCCTGGTCCACCGGGTCAGCCCCGCCGAGGCACTCGGCGACGTCGTCGCCGGTCATCTCGACATGCAGCCCACCGGGGAACGTCCCGAGGGCCTTGTGGACCTCGAAGAATCCACGGACCTCGTCCATGACATCGTCGAAGTTCCGGGTTTTGTACCCGTTCGGCGAGGTCACAGTGTTCCCGTGCATCGGGTCGGTCACCCACAGAACCTGTGCGCCGGAGGCCGTAACCTTCGCGACGAGCTGCGGCAGCTTCTCGCGGATGTTCCGGGCACCCATCCGGGTGATGAACGTCAGGCGGCCGGGCTCGCGGTTGGGATCGAGCTTGTCGATGAGGGCGAGCGCGTCGTCACCGGAGGTGGTGGGGCCAAGCTTCACCCCGATGGGATTGCGGACCCGGGAGAGGAAGTCGACATGGGCGCCGTCGAGGTCGCGGGTACGCTCCCCGATCCAGAGGAAGTGCGCCGAGGTGTCGTAGGGCAGATTGGTGCGCGAGTCGATGCGGGTGAGCGCCCGCTCGTAGTCCAGGAGGAGCGCCTCGTGGCTGGCGAAGAACTCGACGCGCTTCAGCGCTTCGAAGTCGGCGCCGCAGGCGTCCATGAAGCGCACCGCCCGATCGATCTCCCGGGCGAGCGACTCGTAGCGTGAGTGCGCCGGATTGGCGGTGAAGCCCTTGTTCCAGTGGTGCACCAGGCGCAGGTCGGCGAACCCGCCCTGGGTGAACGCCCGGATCAGGTTCAGGGTGGAGGCCGAGGTGTGGTACGCCTTGACCATGCGGGAGGCGTCGTGGCCGCGGCTTTCGGGGGTGAAATCGTAGCCGTTGACCATGTCGCCGCGGTAGGCAGGGAGGGTGACGCCGTCGCGGGTCTCGTCGTTTGAGGAACGGGGTTTGGCGAACTGGCCGGCCATCCGGCCCATCTTGATCACCGGCAGGGACGCACCATAGGTGAGGACGACGGCCATCTGGAGGATCGTCTTGACCCGGGCGCTGATCCGGTCGGCGGTCGCGCCCTCGAAGGTTTCGGCGCAGTCGCCGCCCTGGAGCAGGAATGCCTTGCCCTGGGCCGCCGCGGCCAGCCGTTCCCTCAGGACATCCACTTCACCGGCGAACACCAGCGGCGGAAGCGACGAGAGTTCCTTGATGGAGGAGGTGTGGACCGCGGGGTCCTGCCACTGGGGCTGCTGCGAAATGGGAAGGCTCCGCCAGTGGTCGAGCCCTGCTGTACCGGCGGCGGGGAGCGGAAAAGGAGGCAATAACGCTGAGGCTGCAGTATCGGTCACCCCTCAAGCCTAATGGCTTCGACACCGCGGTTCGTCGCCGCCCGTCACGTAGCCGCCCGGCTGTGTCACATAGGCCACATCAAGCCCACCACCCCGCCGGCGGGCCGGAAAAACACCTCAGGCGGTGTCCTTCTTCCGCCCCTTGGGCGGCTGGGCCTTGCCCACTTCGGTCACGGCCCCCGGTGCCGGTGCCGGTGCCTGCGGAACCTCCGGCGGCGGCATCCGCACCGCGGCCCTGCGGGTGTCGGCACCGGGGCGGTGGTGCTTCCTGCCGGCGGCTTTCTCCGCTGCCAGCTTTTCCTTGACGCTGCTGGCGTAGGCGTCGACGTACTCCTGACCCGAAAGGCGCATCAGTTCGTACATGATCTCGTCGGTGACCGAGCGCTGGATGAACCGGTCATCGGCCATGCCCTCGTACCGACTGAAGTCGAGGGGCTCCCCCACGATGATGCCGACCCTGCGGATGTTCGGGATCCGCCGCCCGATGGGCTGGACCTTGTCGGTGCCGATCATGGCGACGGGAATGACGGGAACCCCCGTGGCCAGGACCAGCTTGGCGACGCCGGTCTTACCGCGGTAGAGGCGTCCGTCGGGGCTGCGGGTGCCCTCGGGGTAGATGCCCAGGAGGCCTCCGCCGTTGAGGATGTCCATGCCGGCCGTCAGCGAGGAGGAGGACGCGGCGCCGCCGGAGCGGTCCATCGGCAGCTGGTTCGAGAGCCGGAAGAACATGGCCGTCAGCCTGCCCTTGAGGCCCTTGCCGTTGAAGTACTCCGATTTGGCCAGGAACACCACGGGCCGGGGCGCCGCCACGGGGAGGAAGATCGAGTCCGAAAAGGAAAGGTGGTTGCTGACGAGGACGGCCGGCCCCTCCGCGGGAATGTTGTCGAGGCCCTTGACCCAGGGCCGGAAGAGCACTCTCAGAATCGGACCGACGATGATCCTCTTCATGACCCAATAGAACACGCTGCCAGCCTTCCCTGCAGGGACCGTCCGGCTCCCGCCGGACGGCACGCTTTTTCCTTTTGTGACATTACTCTAAGGATCCCGCCGGCTGGTACGGCGCGGTGAACGGGTGCGACCATTGACCCATGACATCGATTCCCGGGGCGGTTGCCTTCTCCCACGACGGCACCGGAGAGGCGGGCCGGACCGGCGTGCTGCTCAGCCATGGATTCACCAGTTCGCCGGCGAGCGTCCGGGCGTGGGCGGAACACCTTTCGGGGCAGGGGTTCTCGGTGCGGCTGCCGCTGCTGCCCGGGCACGGCACCTCCTGGGAGGAGCTGGCGCGCACGCCCTGGCGGGCCTGGTACGGCGAGTACGAGCAGGCCTACGAGGACCTGGCACGAAACACCGACAGGATTGTCGCCGCCGGGCTCTCGATGGGAGGTGCGCTGGCGCTGCGCCTTGCCGCCCAGCACGACGTCGCGGGGGTGGTCGTCGTCAATCCCGGACTGACCTTCGGGGATCCGCGCGCCCGGTACGCGGGGTTCCTTAAGTACGTGATGCGCTCGGTTCCGGCGATCGGCAACAGCATCCGGCTCGAGGGCCAGGACGAGGGCGCCTACCTGCGGACTCCGGTCGCCGCCGTGCACCAGCTGGCCGGGCTGTTCCGCGATACGACGGCCCTGCTGCCACGGGTCACGGCACCGACCCTCGTCTTCCGGTCAGACACCGACCCGGTGGTTCCCGAAACCAGCATCGAGGTCCTGCGGCAGCACCTGGGCAGCGCCGACCTGGAGATTATCCGGTTGACGAACAGCTACCATGTGGCCACGATGGACCATGATGCACCCTTCATTTTTGACCGGTCCGCGGACTTCATCAGGCACGTGAGCGCAGGTACCAGCGTATGACCCCCCGAGAGCCGAATGAGTCCACCGACGACGCCGTCTGGCGGGACCTCGTGGCACGGTTGGAAAGCACCCCCGGCGGCCCGGAGGCCGAGGCATCCGACGACCCGGAGCTCAGCGACCGGGACCGCGTCGAGGCGATTTTCAGGAACCAGCCGCTGCGTCCGGCCGGCCCGAGGGACTACGAGGAACCCGAGGACGACGAGGGCTTCGACGGCGGGGCGGGATACGAGCCCCCCGAACCTCCTCCGCTCGGCATGGGAGACCCCCTGGTGGTGCTGGCCTGGCTCGGCGCTGCGGGCGGGCCCGTCCTCCTGCTGCTCTTCGCCATGTTCTGGCGGGACGCGCCGACGGCGGTGACCCTGGGTGTACTCGCCGGGTTCCTGGCCGGCGTGGCGTTCCTGGTGCTGCGCCTGCCGCGTCAGCGCGACGACGACGGCGCGGAGGTCTGATCCTGCTCCCCCCGGCGCGGGAGGCTTCCTAGCGGCCGCGCGGCAGCGAGCGGGAAAGGTCCGCCGCCCCGATCAGGCCGGCCGACGGTCCCAGGGCAGCCGCCTCGATGGCGGCGGCCGGCCGGAAACCCCTCCCGGTGAGGTTGCGGGCGAAAGCCCGGCGGGCCGGTCCGAGGAGGAGCCCGCCGGCCTCGCTCAGTCCGCCGCCGATGACGAAGGTGCCCGGGTCCAGTGCCGCCGCGAGGTTGGCAAGTCCCAGCCCGAGCCACTGCCCCACCTCCTCGACCAGCTCCTGGCAGGCAGGATCCCCGTCGAGGGCAAGCCGCGTCACCAGCGCCCCGGTGATAGCCTGGACATCCCCACCGACTGCCGCTCGGAGCGACTGCGCCACGGGCGAGTTCGCCGCCGCCAGCTCCCGTGCCTCCCGGCCCAGCGCGTTGCCCGACGCGTACTGCTCCCAGCAGCCCCGGTTGCCGCACTCGCAGCGGTGGCCGCCCGGCACTATGACCTGGTGACCGAACTCCCCGGCCACGCCGTGACGGCCGCGCTCCACCCGCCCGTCAAGGATCATGGCCCCGCCGATGCCGGTCCCAAGCGTCACGCACACCAGCCGGGGCTCGCCGCGGCCGGCGCCGAACCGCCATTCCGCCCACGCGGCAGCGTCGGCGTCGTTGACAACGGTCACGCGCCGCCGGAGCAGTTCCTCGAGATTGCTGCGCAGCGGCTCGTTGCGCCACGCCAGGTGGGGACTGAAAAGCACGGTCCCGTTCGAGAGGTCCATCCAGCCGGCGGCGCCGATGCCGATCGAGCGGATCCGGTGCCCCCGGCCCAGTTCAGCCACGAGGTCGACGATGACGGCCTCCACCTCGCGGGCATCGCTTCCCGGTGTGGACCGGCGGGCCTGCGCGAGGAGGCGTCCGGAGCCGTCGACGACGCCCGCGGCGACCTTGGTCCCACCGACGTCAATGCCGATGGCGAGTCCGCGCCGGGCCGCGGGAAGCCCGGCGCGTCCGGCCCGGCCGGGCAGTCCGGCCCGGCGGACCGACCGCGGCTGCCCTGCCGCCCAGGGCGGTGCGCCGCGGCGCCGCGGGTAGGACGACGCCGGCTCCGCTCCAGCTGCCATCTCGTCCTCCTTCAGGATCCCGCGGCGGGAGCCGGTGCGCATTTTCCTCCACCGTTATCAATTCGTACATTACTGGACAGTAACGGGGACTGCGGCACCCTATAGTCTATGAAAATGCCTGTAGTCGTCGGCGATATCAAAGGAGCTATTGTGCGCGAAATCAGCGTTCCCGTCCTAGTGGACGTCCCCCGCAACAGCAACACTACCGACCTCGTGGTGCGGCAGGCGGAAAAGGCGTCGAACCCGGCCCTGTTCTCCGTCCAGGACGCAGCAGGCCAGTGGCGGGACATTCGCGCCACCGAGTTCCGCGAGCAGGTCGAGGCCGTCGCCAAGGGCCTGATCGCCTCGAACGTCAATCCGGGTGACCGGGTGGCAATCATGGCCCGCACCCGCTACGAGTGGGCCCTTGCCGACTTCGCCATCTGGTTCGCCGGCGCCGTCCCGGTTCCGGTCTACGAGACCTCCTCGCCGGCACAGGTCGCGTGGATCCTCTCCGACTCGGGCGCCGTGGCCGCCTTCGTTGAGTCGGCCCGGCACGAGAACGTCGTCCGTGAAGCCGCCGCCTCCGAGAGCACGACCGCCCTGACCCACGTGTGGCAGTTCGACGGCAACGGACTCGAAACCCTCCGGACCGCGGGAACCCTCGTCGAGGACTCGACCCTCGCGGACCGCCGGTCGCTGGCGAACCTCGACGACATCGCGACCATCATCTACACATCCGGCACCACGGGGCGCCCCAAGGGGTGCGAGCTTACCCACGCCAACTTCGTCGAGCTCTCCGAAAACGCCGCCGCCGCGCTGTCCGAGGTCGCCCACGAGGGTGCGCGCACCATCATGTTCCTGCCGCTGGCGCACGTCTTCGCCCGGTTCATCTCGGTGCTGTGCGTCGCTGCCGGAGCGACGGTCGCCCACACGGCGGACGTCAAGAACCTGCTGCCGGACCTGCAGAGCTACCAGCCAAGCTTCATCCTGGCCGTGCCCCGGGTCTTCGAGAAGGTGTATAACAACTCGATGCTCAAGGCCGAGGACGGCGGCAAGGGCAAGATCTTCCACGCCGGCGCCGACGTCGCCATCGCCTGGTCGAAGGCCGACCAGGCCGGGAAGGTCCCGCTGGCGCTGCGCGCCAAGCACGCCCTGTTCGACCGGCTGCTCTACCGCAAGATCCGGGCTGCCATGGGCGGGAAGGTCGAATACGCCGTCTCTGGCGGGGCGCCGCTGGGCGACCGGCTGGGCCACTTCTTCCACGGCATCGGCCTGCTGGTCCTTGAGGGCTACGGGCTCACCGAGACCACGGCGCCGCTCACGGTGAACACCCCGCGCAAGGTCAAGATCGGCACGGTCGGCGCTCCGCTGCCGGGCAACGCCGTCAAGATCGCCGACGACGGCGAGATCCTCGCGAAGGGCGTCGCGGTGCTTCGGGGCTACTTCAACCGGCCGGACCTCACGGCGGAGAACTTCATCGACGGCTGGTTCCGCACCGGTGACATCGGCGAACTCGACGCCGACGGGTACCTGAGCATCACGGGCCGCAAAAAGGAAATCATCGTCACGGCCGGCGGCAAGAACGTGGTGCCCGCGATGCTTGAGGACACCATCCGCGCCAACGCCATCGTGTCGCAGTGCGTGGTGGTCGGCGACCAGCGGCCGTTCATCTCGGCACTGATCACCCTCGACGAGGAGGCCCTGCCGGGCTGGCTCGAGCGCCACCAGCTGCCGGCCGGCACCACCATGGAGGAGGCTGTCAGCCACCCGGCCGTGCTGGCCGAGATCCAGACCATTGTCGACGAGGCGAACAAGACGGTCTCCCAGGCCGAGGCCATCAAGGTGTTCCGGATCGTCCCCTCCGACTTCACGGAGACCAGCGGCCACCTCACGCCGTCCCTGAAGATCAAGCGCTCCCAGGTCCTCACCGACTACTCCGACATCGTCGAAGGGATCTACGCCACCCCCCGCGTGTAGGGAGCCGAGCGCCGTCGAAAACGACCGGCGGACCTCATAACGACGAACGCACCCGAATTATCGGGTGCGTTTGTCGTTTTCGGTGCGTGCGTCAGTTTCCGGCGGCGGCCGCAGGCCTCAGTCGTGCAGTTCGTCGACGACGAGCGCGGCCAGTTCGATCACCGCGTTGCGGGTGGCCGGCTGCAGCTTCGCCAGGTCGATGCGTGAGCCTTCGGCCAGATGCCGGTCGTACGGGATGCGCACCACGGTGCCGACCCGGGAGAGGAAGTGCTCCTCGATCTCCCCGACCCTCACCTGCGTTCCGTTGCCCGAGGAAAGATTGATCACGACGATGGCCTTGGCCACCAGGTCGTGCCGGCCGTGGGCCTCGAGCCAGGACAGGGTCTCCGAGGCAAGCCTCGCCTCGTCGACGCTTCCGCCGGAGACGAGCACCACCGTGTCCGCCTTCTCGAGGGTTCCCTTCATCACCGAGTGCACCATTCCCGTGCCGGAATCGGTGAGCACGATGGAGTAGTACCGGCCGAGGATGTCGGTGACGGCGCGGTAGTCGGCATCGTCGAAGGCCTGCGCCACCGCGGGGTCGGTGTCCGAGGCCAGGACGTGCAGCCGGGAGCCGTCGCGGGTGACGTAGTGGGCAAGCTGAGCGAAGGAGTCGACCATGAACCGGTTTTGCACCAACTGGCGGGCGGTGAAGTCGGCGCGTCCCGGGGAACGGTCGGACAGCGTTCCCCGGTCGGGGTTGGCGTCCATCGCGATGATGCGGTCCTCGCGCATATCGGCGAGCGCCATGCCGAGGAGGGTGGTGACGGTGGTCTTGCCGACGCCTCCCTTGCGGGAGAGGACCGGCACATAGCGGGTGTGCCCGCCGAGGCGGACGGCGATCCGGTGTTCGGTCGCCCTGCGGATCCGCACCGCGTCGGAGTCGCCGAGGTTCACGTAACCCAGCGTCGCCGAGTAGAGCCAGCGCCGCCAGCCGCCGGAGGGAGGCCGCTCGGTGCCGGTCAGCAGGCGGTCGGCGGTCAGGGCGGACGCCGGTTCCGGCCCGGTTTCGCGCACGCGGCGGGCGCTGGGCGGCTCCTCGGCGGCGGAATCTCTGGTCCCTGGGGCGGCACTGCCGGCCGGCTCCCCCGCGGAAGGCTCGGCGGACCCGCTGGGGCGCCACCCGGTGGGCTCGGCGGACACCGGGATGGAGAGGAGGTTCGGCGCGGAGGTGGCCCCGATCTCCGGAATGAGCGTGGGCGGCAGCGGTGCCTGGATGACCGGGACCGGGCCGACCTGCACCCCGCCGTTCCACAGGGCAGCGGTCGAGGCCTCCGGAACCGCCGGCAGCGCATCCGTTCCGTTTCCCGGCTCGGCGCCGGGCCCGGCGTCCTGCCCGGACGCGGCCGGGAGGGCCGGGGACTGCGGAGGCGCGGCCGGGGCCCCGCCCGGGGAGGGCGCTCCGACGGCGGGATCCTGGCCCGAGGCAGGGAACCCATCAGAGGGGCCCTCGTCACTGGAGGGCACACCGGTGGAGGGCACGTCGGTGGAGGTTGCGGCGCCGGCGGCGGGGACCGTACCGGCGGGGGTTTCCCCGCGGGCCGATGATCCCGCGCCGGAAACTGTGTCCACGTCTGATGCCTTCGCCGCGTCCGAGGCCTTCGCCTTGGTCTTGCCGGCCGGGGCCGGACCGGCTGTCCCCCTGGCCGCCGTCCCGGATCCCTCTGCCTCCCCTGCGCCCTGCCCCGGCTCGGCGGCGGCGTCCGGTTGTGCCGGGTCGGGTGGTGTGGGACTTGAGGGGGATTTCGAGACCATGGTTCCTCACGGGGTTGGGTACGGGCCGGGCGCGCCGGGAGGCGCGGGGCATCAACGATGAACTCTAGCGCAGCGCCTCCGGACCGGGACGGGCCGCGTCCCGGTCCGGAGGCCGAACGCTCAGGCGGGGCTGATGACGACGAGCAGGTCTCCGCCCTGGACCTGCTGGGCGCCGTCGGCCGTGATGCGCTGGACGGTGCCGGCCGTCGGAGTGGTGATGTTCGCTTCCATCTTCATCGCCTCGATGGTGGCGACGGTGTCACCGGCGCTCACCGTCGCACCCTCCGCAACGGTCACCGTGACCGCGCCGGCGAAGGGTGCCGCGATGTGGCCGGCATTGGACGGGTCGGCCTTTTCCGCGGCCTTGACGTCGCTCTGGACGCTGAGGTCGCGCACCGAAACGGGCCGCATCTGGCCGTTGAGGGTGCACATCACCGTGCGCAGTCCCTTCTCATCGGCGTCCGAGACGGCCTCGAGGGTCGCGATCAGCCTCACGCCCTTCTCGAGCTCGATGACGTGCTCGCCGCCCTGCTGCAGTCCGTACAGGTAGTCGGCAGTGTTCAGCACCGACACGTCGCCGTAGGTCTCCCGCGTCCGGGTGAAGTCCGCGGCCGGCCCGGGGAACAGCAGGCGGTTCAGCGTGGCCCGCCGCTGGGCGGAATCCCCGGCCAGTGCCTGCTCGTCGGCGGACTCCAGGTCAACGATGCGCGGCTTCACGGCCCGGCCCTGCAGCGCCTTGGAGCGGAACGGTTCGGGCCAGCCCCCCGGCGGGTCGCCGAGTTCGCCGTTGAGGAACCCGATCACCGAGTCGGGGATGTCGTAGTTCTGCGGGTTCTCCTGGAAGTCGGCCGGGTCGGCGTTCGCGCCGACCAGCTGGAGCGCCAGGTCGCCGACCACCTTGGAGGACGGGGTGACCTTGACCAGCCGGCCGAGGATCCGGTCCGCCGCGGTGTACATGTCCTCGATCGCCTCGAAGCGTTCGCCGAGGCCCAGGGCGATGGCCTGCTGCTTGAGGTTTGACAGCTGTCCGCCCGGGATCTCGTGCCGGTACACCCGTCCGGTCGGGCCCGGCAGCCCGGACTCGAACGGCGAGTACGTCCGCCGCACGGCCTCCCAGTAGGGTTCGAGGGAGCTGACCGCGTCAAGGTCGATCCCCGTATCCCGCGGAGTGTGGGCGAGCGCTGCCACGAGTGCCGACGCGGAGGGCTGGCTGGTGGTGCCGGCCAGCGGGGCGCTGGCGGTGTCGACGGCGTCCACCCCGGCGTCGATGGCGGCAAGGAGCGTCGCGAGCTGCCCGCCGGCGGTGTCGTGGGTGTGGAGGTGGACCGGCAGGTCGAAACGCTCGCGGAGGGCGGTCACGAGCTTCGCGGCCGCGGCGGGACGGAGCAGCCCCGCCATGTCCTTGATGGCCAGGATGTGCGCGCCTGCGGCGACCATCCGCTCGGCCAGCCCCAGGTAGTACTCGAGGGTGTAGAGGGTTTCCTTCGGGTCGAGCATGTCCGCGGTGTAGCACAGGGCCACCTCGGCCACCGCCGTGCCGGTGGCCCGGACGGCGCGGATCGCCGGTTCCATCTGGGACACGTCGTTGAGCGCGTCGAAAATCCGGAAGATGTCGATGCCCGAGGCGGCGGCCTCCTTGACGAAGGCCTCGGTCACGGCCTCCGGGTACGGGGTGTAGCCGACGGTGTTTCGCCCGCGCAGGAGCATCTGCAGGCAGATGTTGGGAATCTCCCGCCGCAGCGTATCGAGGCGGTCCCACGGATCCTCCCCGAGGAAGCGCAGGCCGACGTCGTAGGTGGCACCGCCCCAGGCCTCAACCGACAGCAGCTGCGGGGTCAGGCGTGAGACCGACCCGCCGGCGGCCGCGAGGTCGCGGGTGCGCACCCGGGTGGCGAGCAGTGACTGGTGGGCGTCCCGGAACGTGGTGTCGGTGACGGCGACGGCCTCCTGGGCGCGCAGCCGGGCGGCGAATCCCTCCGGGCCGAGCTCCTGCAGCAGCTGGCGGGACCCGGGCGGCAGGTCCTGCCCGCCCTCGGGCGCCGTGGGCAGCTTTTCCCGCGGGTCGAGGTGGGCCGGGCGCTCTCCATTGGGCTTGTTGACCGTGACGTCGGCCAGCCAGGTCAGCAGCTTGGTCCCCCGGTCCGCCGGGACCCTCGCGGTGAGCAGCTCGGGGCGTTCGTCGATGAAGGAGGTGGCAACGTTCCCGGAGATGAAGTCAGGGTCGTCGAGCACGGCCTGCAGGAAGGAGATGTTCGTTGAGACCCCGCGCACCCGGAACTCCGCCAGCGCCCGGCGGGCACGGGTGACCGCCGTGGGGTAGTCCCTGCCCCGGCAGGTCAGCTTTACGAGCATGGAGTCGAAGTGCGGGCTGATCTCCGCGCCCGCGTACACGGTGCCGCCGTCGAGGCGCACGCCCGCGCCGCCGGCTGAACGGTAGGCGGTGATCCTTCCGACGTCGGGGCGGAACCCGTTGGCCGGATCCTCGGTGGTGATCCGGCTCTGCAGGGCGGCCCCGCGGAGCTGGACCGTCTCCTGGCTCAGGCCGAGGTCGGCCAGGGTCTCCCCTGCCGCGATCCGCAGCTGGGACTGGACGAGGTCGACGTCGGTGACCTCCTCGGTCACCGTGTGCTCGACCTGGATGCGGGGGTTCATCTCAATGAACACGTGCTGGCCGGCGCGCTCACCCACGGTGTCGACGAGGAATTCGACCGTACCGGCGTTGACGTACTTCAGGGCCTTGGCGAAGGCGACGGCGTCGCGGTACAGCGCCTGGCGGATGGAGTCGTCGAGGTTCGGCGCCGGTGCGATCTCGATGACCTTCTGGTGGCGGCGCTGGAGGGAGCAATCGCGCTCGAAGAGGTGCATCACGTTGCCCTCGGCATCCGCCAGGATCTGCACCTCGATGTGGCGGGGGCGCAGCACCGCCTGCTCGAGGAACATCGTCGGATCGCCGAAGGCCGATTCGGCCTCGCGCATTGCCGCCTCAAGCGCTCCCGGGAGGGCCTCGCGGGTGTCAACCCGGCGCATCCCGCGTCCTCCGCCGCCGGCGACTGCCTTGGCGAAGACCGGGAAGCCGATTTCGTCCGCCGCCGCGGTCAATTCGTCGAGGTCCGCGCTCGGCCTCGAGGATTTCAGGACCGGGATGCCGGCCTGCCGGGCGGCGTCAAGGGCCTTGACCTTGTTGCCCGCGAGTTCGAGCACGTCGGCGGGCGGCCCGACGAAGGTGATGCCCGCCTCGGCCGCGGCCCGTGCGAGGTCCGGGTTCTCGGAGAGGAAACCGTACCCGGGGTAGATGGCGTCGCATCCTGATTCCTTCGCGACGCGCACCACCTCGGCGACGTCGAGGTAGGCGCGCACCGGGTGGCCCTGCTCCCCGATCAGGTAGGCCTCATCGGCCTTCTGCCGGTGGATGGAGTTGCGGTCCTCGTATGGGAACACGGCGACGGTCTTGGCTCCCGCCTCATGCCCTGCCCGGAAGGCCCTGATGGCGATTTCGCCGCGGTTTGCTACAAGAATCTTGGAGAACATGCCGCTCCTGCTTATTTACGATGAATATGCTGGGGAATGTGCCGATAATTCGGTGGTACGCCGTGCGGGGAAGGATTGCGTGGTTTCAGCACGAGCCTACAGTCGGTTGACCACACCCGCTCAAATTGCGTCCGAATACTGGCCGCAGGACGCGGCGCGGCATGCCGGACGGAATTACCTCCCGCGGGACCATACAATAGGGAAGCGCATCAGTGCCGCTGTGCCCGCAGCCGGAATTCCCGCGATTTAAGGTAGAGGTCCAACCAGTGCAAGTAGTGAGTATCAGCAGCCTCAAAGGCGGCGTGGGGAAAACCTCCGTGACCCTGGGGCTGGCATCGGCGGCACTCGCAGCTGGCATCTCGACCCTCGTGGTCGATCTTGACCCGCATGCCGATGCGACAACGGGCCTCGGCGTCCGCGCCGGTGGGCAGCTGGACATCGGCCGGCTCCTGAAGAACGCCCGCCGCGCCGACCTCGCGGCCAACACCGTGCCCAGTGGGTGGGTCGGGACGGCGATCGAGCAGAACCTGGCCGGCTCCGGCGTGAAGCCGGTCCTCGACGTCGCCATGGGCTCGGCCTTCTCGGGCATCTACGACCGCCCGGACCTTGGGCGCCGCGACCTGCGCCGCCTCTCTACGCTGCTCTCCCGGGTGACCGGCTACGGCCTGGTCCTCATCGACTGCCCGCCCTCGCTCAACGGACTCACCCGGATGGCCTGGACGGCGAGCAACAGGGTGCTGCTGGTGGCCGAGCCGGGCCTGTTTTCGGTGGCTGGCACCGAACGCACAATGCGCGCGATCGAACTGTTCAAGGCCGAGTACGCGCCGGGCCTGCAGACCGCCGGGATCGTGGCGAACCGGGTGCGTTCCTCCTCGAACGAGCACACCTTCCGTCTGGCGGAGATGAAGCAGATGTTCAATGACCTGCTGCTCAGCCCCACGATTGCCGAACAGGCCAACTGGCAGCAGATCCAGGGCGCGGCGCACGCGGTCCATCACTGGCCCGGCGAGTCGGCCCGGCAGGCCTCGGAATACTTCGACGAACTGCTGCGCTCCCTGGTGGGCGCCGGCCGCCTGCGCAGCCGCGTCGCCCGCCGCTGACCGCGCCGCGGAGCAAACACAGGCTAAAAAGAACAACCGCTAAGCAGAACAACCGCTGAGTCAGGCCGCTGACTTACGTCACCTCTCCGGGAAACGGCTGACCCGGGAAAACACCTCGAACAGGGCGATACCCGCTGTCTGATGCTCTACGGGGAGGGCGCTGTCAACGCGAGCCCACCGATGCGCGGGTGAGGGGAAGAGGATGCAGCCCGGCGGAGGCCGGTAAATCCGGCCGCTCGCCGAGGAAGGCCGGGGGCGGCCCTAGCCGATCCGGCGGGCCGTGCGGCGCTTGCTGAGCTCGTCGTCAGGGAAATCCTGGTCGGCCGCGTGCTCGCTCGGGAGCGCGGCGAGGCTTCCTTCGACCTCACGCCACACCCGGCCGACCGCGATGCCGAAGACGCCCTGCCCGCCCTGGACCAGGTCGATGACCTCGTCGGCGGAGGTGCACTCGTAGACGCTGGCGCCGTCGCTCATGAGCGTGATCTGGGCGAGGTCCTCAACGCCGCGTTCGCGCAGGTGTTCGACGGCGGTGCGGATCTGCTGGAGTGAAACCCCGGTGTCGAGGAGCCGTTTGACGACCTTGAGGACGAGGATGTCGCGGAAACCGTAGAGCCGCTGCGTGCCGGATCCTGAGGCTCCGCGGACGGCCGGTTCGACGAGTCCGGTGCGGGCCCAGTAGTCGAGCTGGCGGTAGGTGATGCCGGCGGCCTTGCACGCGGTGGGGCCGCGGTATCCGGCGTCTTCGTCGAGCACGGGGAGATCTTCGGTGAACAGGAGGCCCTGGGCGCTCGAGGGTATGCCAGTGCCCGCCGCTGCCGGGCTTTTCAGCTTACCGGCGTCACCCTTCGGACTCACGCGTGCCTCCTCATTGGGTTCCCGGGGAAGTAGCCTCTGGAGGCCGGATCTCAGGGCTCTGTTACAGTGTGCCCCGAGTTCCTCTCCGTTGCAATGGGAACCGTATGCTTTGACGTTAGATCGCGCGGGACACAAGGTCAAAGATGCGGGCCTCGAAGATTTGCGTGTCGGGCGGTCAGGGCTCGAAATCCTCGGGCTCGACGTCGGCGAGGAATTCGCGGAACTGCTTGAGTTCCTTCTCGGCCGTTTCCTGATCGCCGGTTTCCTCGTCGTCGGCCTCGGGGTCGGCGATCTCCACACCGGCTGCATCGAGGACCTGCTCCGCGCAGTAGATGCTGCAGGGGACGCGCAGGGCGACGGCCAGGGCGTCGGAGGCACGGGAGCTGACCCGGGTACCGTCGTCGAGCACGAGTTCCGCGTGGAAGACGGTGTCCTGCACTGCGACGATGCGAACCTCGGTGATGGCACGCCCCGCGGCGGCGACAACGCTGACGAGAAGGTCGTGGGTCATCGGCCGGGGCGGGACGATGCCCTGCTGGACGAACGCAATGGCACTGGCCTCAGGTGCCCCGATCCAGATGGGGATGTGCCGCTCCCCCGTCAGTTCCTTCAGCAGCACAAGGGGCTGGTTGGAGGGCAGCTCAATTCGAACTCCGACAACTTCGACTTCGATCATGGCCGGCCTAACTGTCCATTCTGGCTATCTGAGAGTAAACCAGGGCGCTGTGAAGGTTGAGGCACAATTCGCTGATCTCGCGGGCGGTTTCGGCCGCCCGGGCCTTCGAGGCCACGTCGCGGCGGGAGGCCACCGGGGCGACGACGCGTTCGACCAGTCCGAGCTCGCGGTCGGCGGCGGCCCGGAAGGGGCGCAGGTGGCGGGGTTCGATGCCGTGGCTCTCGAGCTGGACGCAGGCCTGGGTGACCTTCAGGGCATGCTCGTCGAACCGGCCCTCCACCGGGGCGATCAGCCCGAAGCTGACCAGGTCGTCGACCAGGCGGCGGGGGGCCTTGGCCTCGGCCGCGAGGGTCTCCGCGGTGAGCCTGCGGGCGTGGGAGCTGAGCTCGCGGGCCAGCTGGTCCGAGACCATCCGCGGGGACAGGCTCATTCCCCCGGGCAGCGACTCGGGCCGTTCACCGCGGTCGATGGCGTCGACGTAATCCTTGATCACCTTCAGCGGCAGGTACTGATCGCGCTGAAGGGCAAGGACGAACCGCAGGCGCTCGACGTCGGTGGGAGCGTATTTGCGGTACCCGGCACGGGTGCGCTGCGGGCTGATCAGTCCCTTTTCCTCAAGGAACCGGATCTTGGACGCCGTGACCTGCGGAAACTCCGCCGCCAGCTCCCGCAGCACTTCCCCGATATTGAGGACTCCGGGGCCGGGATGGGCCGGGGCGATGCCGACGCTGCGCCGGCTGGGCTGGGGTGTCGGCATGAAGTGGATCAGGCCTGTGCCGCGGGCTGGGAGGGCGTCTGGCCGGCCATGGTGGCGCGGGCGGCGTAGAAGGTAAGCCGGAACTTGCCAATCTGGACCTCGTTGCCGCTGCGCAGCACCACGCTGTCCACGCGGTCGTTGTTCACGTAGGTGCCGTTGAGGCTCCGGGTGTCGACGACCATGAACCCGTGGGGGGTGCGGCGGAACTCGGCGTGCTGCCGGGAGACGGTGACGTCGTCAAGGAAGATGTCGGCATTGGGGTGGCGCCCGGCCTTGGTGACGTCCTCATCCAGGAGGAACCGCGCTCCGGCGTTGGGGCCGGAATGGGCCACAAGGAGGGCGGAGCCTGCCGGCAGCGCTGCCACCGAGGCCTGTTCCTCCTTGGTGAGGTGCCGCTCAACCTCCGCGAAGGCTGCCTGCGGAGGCAGGCCGATCGTCGTAGTTTCCGGGGACTCCTCGTGGTGCCCTCCGACGTTTACGGCTGCGCTATCGTCGCCAACCATTGGTGTTTCCTCCCACATTAGGCGGCCAACCGGACAATGCCGGTTGGCCGTGAAGTACTGCCAGAGCCGGTGTGTCTAGCCTACCTGCTGTGAGTATTCCGTTGAACTCAGCAAGTCCTCGACAACCGATGCACTCTCGACCTTGATCTCCATCAGCCAGCCCTCGCCGTAGGGATCGGAGTTGATGAGGGCGGGATCGTCGTCGAGCCCCTCATTGCGTGAAACAACCTCGCCGGTGACGGGAGCGTAGATGTCGCTGACGCTCTTCGTCGACTCGACCTCCCCCACAACGTCCGCACCGGTCACCGAAGTACCGACCTCGGGCATCTGGACGTACACCACGTCGCCCAGGGCGTCCTGGGCGAAGTCGGTGATGCCCACCCGGACGATGCCGGCCGCATTGGGCTCGGTGACCCACTCGTGTTCGGCGGTGTAGTAGAGGCCTTCGGGGACGTTGCTCATGATTGCCTTTCGTCGTTCTTCGGGGGGAGGAGAGGGGCAGCGCTGCCCGAGCCGATCCTGATCGAGTATAGGCATAAATCATCGGCGGGTAGCGTGCCGTCCGGTTCGAATGAAGGCCTTATACGCTCCCCCGCGAACCTGAGGAAGTTATCCGTGCGGTACCGGATTTATTGCCCATGCGGTTTATCCCTGCCTAGGGTTAACCGCGCGATCAGGGCGGGAGGTGATCAATATGATCTCCACAAAATTGAAGACTCTCCCGGCGGCGCTGGGTGTGAGTGCGCTGCTTCTCGTTGGTTGTGGCGGGACCGGCGGTCCCGGCCCGGAGAACCCCGTCGAGGAGGTGACCCAGGACCCGACTGTGCCGGCCGCTGAGTCCGCGACAGCCGAGGCGTCCTGCGAGCCGCGCGGCGGGGAAGGAGGAGGGACCGGCGGAACCGGGACCGAAACCGAAGGCACTGGGGCCACGGATCCCGAGAGCGTTCAACCCTCGATCGGAGCCACCGGCACCGGCGCAACCGAAACCGGCGCGGCCGGAGGCGGCGAAACCGGACCCGCCGGCACCGGAGCGACCGGCACCGCAGCCACCGGCACCGATGGCACCGAAACCGGAGGCACGGGCACCGATGGCACCGAAACCGGAGGCACGGGCACCGAAACCGAGGCGGCCGATGGAACCGGCACGGGCCGGGGTACCGACGCCTGTGAGCCGACAACCGGGGCTACGGACGCCGGCGCAACCGGGACCGACAACACCGGCGGCGGGGGCACCGGGACCGAAGGCGAAGGGACCGGGCCGGAAACCGCGGGACCCGATGGCGAGGAGGAGGGCACCGGCGGCGGTTAGCCGCGGAGCGGATTTCCGGCGGCGGCCAGCGCCGGGCGGAACGGACGGCGGTCGTGAGCACACCGCTCAACACGCCGGATAACGCAGCAGGGGCCGCTTCCGGTTGTTCCGGAAACGGCCCCTGCTGTGTTTTCTCTGTCGGGATGACAGGATTTGAACCTGCGACCCCTTGACCCCCAGTCAAGTGCGCTACCAAGCTGCGCCACATCCCGATCGGTTCAACCAGCCGGTCAAACCACCTCAATTACTGTACAGCATTTTCCGGGTGGCTCCGGACAATGCTCAGCGTTTGCGTCCCCGCTTTTCCCTCACGCGCATGCTGACCTCGATGGGTGTCCCCTCGAAACCGAAGGTTTCCCGCAGGCGGCGGGTGATGAAGCGTCGGTACCCCGGGTCGAGGAAACCTGTGGTGAAGAGCACGAACTTGGGCGGACGGCTTGAGGCCTGGGTGCCGAAGAGGATGCGTGGCTGCTTGCCCCCGCGCACCGGGTGCGGGTGGGCGGCCACGAGCTCGCCGAGGAACGCATTGAGCCGCCCCGTGGGGATACGGCGGTCCCAGGACTCGAGGGCGGTGTCAAGGGCCGGTACCAGTCGGTCCTTGTGCCAGCCGGTCAGTGCGGAGATGTTGACCCGCGGCGCCCAGTCGACGTGCGCGAGGTCCTGCTCGATCTCGCGCTCAAGGTACCGGCGGCGCTCGTCGTCGAGCAGGTCCCACTTGTTGAAGGCGAGGACCAGGGCCCGGCCGGATTCGATCGCCATGTTCAGGACGCGCACGTCCTGCTCGCTGAGGACCTCATCGACGGCCAGCAGCACAACGGCGACCTCGGCCTTCTCCAGCGCCGACTGCGTGCGCAGGGAGGCGTAGAAGTCGGCGCCCTGCTGCATGTGCACGCGGCGCCGGATGCCGGCGGTGTCGACGAAGCGCCAGGTGCGCCCGCCGAGTTCGATCATTTCGTCGACCGGGTCGCGGGTGGTGCCGGCCAGCGGGTCGACAACGACGCGGTCCGAGCCGGCGAGCTTGTTCAGGAGGGATGACTTGCCGACATTGGGCCGGCCGATCAGGGCCACCCTGCGGGGGCCGCCGGTGCGTTCGATGCCGCCGTGTTCGGAGAATTCGGGCAGGATCTCAATGACCTGGTCGAGCATGTCGGCCGTGCCCCTGCCGTGCAGGGCGGAGACCGGCCAGGGCTGGCCGAAACCGAGCCCCCACAGGAAGGAGGCGTCCGCCTCGTTCTGGATGTCGTCGACCTTATTGGCTACGAGGATGACCGGCTTCTTCTTCCGGCGGAGCATCTTCACGACCGCCTCGTCGGTCGCCGTGGCGCCCACGGTGGCGTCGACGACGAGGAGGACGGCGTCGGCCATGTCGACGGCGATCTCGGCCTGGTCGGCGACGCGCGCCGCGATGCCCTTGGCGTCGACCTCCCACCCGCCGGTGTCGACGAGGGTGAAGTTCCGCCCGTTCCACTGAGCCGGGTACGACACCCGGTCGCGGGTCACCCCGGGGGTGTCCTCAACGACCGCCTCACGGCGGCCGAGGATGCGGTTGACCAGCGTCGACTTTCCGACGTTGGGCCGGCCGACGATCGCGAGCACCGGATTGAGGCGCTGTTCGGCCTCTTCGTCGTACTCCTCGTCCCCCTGGGCGAGCAGCGCGGCGTCCTCTTCGTCGAGCTCGTAATCGGCCAGCCCGGCGCGCAGCGAGGCCGCGCGCACCTCGGCTTCGGCGTCATCGAGCGCGTCGAGGTGTTCGGCGATCTGGTCGTCGCCGGTCGGTTCAAAATCAGTGTCGGGCCCGGTGGGGTCCTGGGGCGAGAGGTTCCCGCTCATGAGTGTTTTCCTTAATTCAGTCGAAACTGCTAGTGGGCGACGGTGTGGACGACGTCCAGGACGGCTTCGACCGTCTGCTCGAAGTCGAGCTCGGACGAGTCGACGGTAACGACCCCGTCGGCGGCCTGCTGGAAATTGACGACCGTCGAATCCTTGGCGTCCCGTTCGAGCACCTGCTGCTGCAGCTGGGACGAAGACTGGGTTCCGCCGAGCTGGTCACCGCGCCGCCGCAGGCGTGCCGATTCGCTGGCGGTGAGCAGGATCCGGACCTCGGCGTCGGGGGCGACGACGGTGGTGATGTCCCTGCCCTCGGCGACGATCCGGTGCCCGGCACCGGCGATCAGCGCCCGCTGGCGCCGGATCAGTTCGGCCCGTGCGCCGAGTGTCGTCGCCACGGCACTGACGGCTTCGGAGACCCGGGGTTCGCGGATCGCCGTGGTGACATCCACGCCGGCCAAGGTGACCAGCTCGCGGTCGGGGCTCGTGCTGATGTACAGCTCGATGGCCCGTGCTGCGTGCTCGACGGCGGCGGCGTCCTTGAGGTCGATCCCGGTTGAGAGGCAGTGAAGCGTCACCGCGCGGTACATGGCCCCGGTGTCGAGGTAGGCGGCGTGGAGCCGGCGTGCGGCCTCCCGGCTGACGCTTGACTTGCCGGAACCGGACGGACCGTCGATGGCCACCACCAGCGACTTCCCGAGCCGGAAGTGGGAGTGGATCGTGGATTCGCTCATTGAACGACCTTCCAGCCGCGGCCGGTAAGTGACTCCGCCAGCTCGTTTCGACGGCCGGGGACAACCCAGACCTCTGCCATGCCGACCTGGCGGCCGGGTGAATGCTCAAGGCGCAGGTCCTCGATGTTGACCCCAATGTCGCCGATTTCGGTGAGGAGGCTGGCGATCTGGCCCGGCACGTCCTCGACGAGCACCGTGAGCCGGGCGAAGGATCCCGGCGGCGTGCCGTGCTTGCCCGGGATGCGTGCCTGGCCGGCGTTTCCCTCGGCCATCAGCTGCGCCATGTCGAGACGCGCGCCGGCGGCCACGGGATTTTCGAGGGTGCCGATCAGCCGGTTGAGGTCCTCCCGCACGCCGTACAGGATCCGCACGAGCTTCTCGGCGTTCGCCGAGAGGATCTGTACCCACAGGCGGGGGTCGCTGGCGGCGATGCGCGTCACGTCCCGGAGCCCGTTGCCTGCGAGGGCGAGGGAGTGTGCGGGGGTGTCGGCGAGCCGGCTGGCAACGAGGGAGGAAAGCACCTGCGGAAGGTGGGAGATCAGCGCGACCGTCTCGTCGTGCTCCTCCGGGGACATGCGCGCCGGCACGGCTCCGAGATCCACTGCGAGGGCTTCGGCGCAGCGGACCGCGGCGGGCGAACTGGCAGGGCCCGGGCACAGGACCCAAGGCATTCCGGTGAACAGTTCGGCGGTGGCAGCCACGGGGCCGGACCGTTCCCGGCCGGCCATGGGGTGGGTGCCGACGTAGCGCTCAAGGATCGCCGGATCCCTTACCGCTGCCTCGACCCCCTGCAGGACGGCCGACTTGACGCTCGCAATATCGATGACGACGGCGCCGGGGTAGTCGGCGAGGGCCGAGGCGGCGAGCGCCGCGGCCACGTCGGGCGGGGCCGCCACGACGACGAGTTCGGGCGCGAACCCGGAGGCATCCCCGAGGGCGCGCCCGGCGCCGATATCAACGGCGACCGCCTGGGTCGACGGCGAGATGTCCGAGAGTGCGACGTCGACTCCGCGGGCGCGCAGCCCCAGGCCGATGCTCGCGCCGAGCAGGCCCGTGCCGATCACCAGCACCGGACCGGCAAGATGCGTTCCGTTGTCCCTTGCAGGTTCCATCCGCTAGAGGCCTACCGATGCAAGGAGGTGGCCGACCTCCTGGCGGCCCAGAACACGGATGCTTCCCTGCCGCTGGTCGTTCAGGCGGATCGGGCCGATCTGGGTGCGGACAAGACGCTCCACGGGGTGCCCGACTGCGTCGAACAGGCGGCGTACCACGCGGTTCTTCCCCGAGTGCAGCACCACCTCGACGAGGATGTGTCCGGGCGTGGAGTCGATGAGCTTGAAGGAATCGACCTTGGAGATGCCGTCCTCGAGCTCGATGCCTTCCTTCATCTGGGCGCCGATGCCCGGGCCCATCGGGCCGCGGACCTGCACGTAGTACGTTTTGGGCACTTCGTATGACGGGTGGGTGAGCCGGTTGGTGAGCTCGCCGTCGTTGGTGAGGAGCAGGAGTCCCTCGGTTTCGGCGTCGAGCCGGCCGACGTGGAACAGCCGCTCGTTCTTGTTCTTGTTCTTGAGGAAGTTCCCGATGCTCGGACGGCCCTCGGGGTCCTCCATGGTGGAGATGACGCCGCGCGGCTTGTTGAAGACGTAGTACTTCAGGTCCTCGTTGAGCTGGAGGCGCATGCCGTCGACGTGGATTGACACCTCGGACGGGACCACCCGGACACCGAGTTCGCGCACGATGGTGCCGTCCACCTCGACCCTGCCGTCGAGGATCATCTCCTCGCAGACGCGGCGGGAGGCGACCCCTGCCGAGGCCATGACCTTCTGGAGCCGCACGCCGTCGGGGTTGTGCATGTCGAGTTCGTCGGCGGGACGGGTGGTGCGGGCGGCCTTGGGACGGCGTACCGGACCCAGGTCCTTGCCGAAGCGCTCTCCGCCAAAGGCGCGGGGGCCCGATGGCTTCTGTCGAGGCTTCCCGCCGCCTGACTTCTTGGCCGCGTATCGGTCGGCGGCGGGGTTTCCGGTGCCACGGTAGCCGGAATCGCGCCGCGCCTCCCCCGGACGGCCAGCACCGCGTGCGTCACCGGCGGGACGGCCCGAACGCTCGCCCGTGGGACGGCCCGCACCGCGTGCATCACCGGCGGGACGGCCCGAACGCTCGCCCGTGGGACGGCCCGCACCGCGTGGATCACCGGCGGGACGGCCCGAACGCTCGCCCGTGGGACGGCCCGCACCGCGTGCGTCACCGGCGGGACGGCCCTGGGCGGGACGGCCCTGGGCGGGACGCCCTGCGGCGTGGCGGCCCTCGGTGGAGCGTCCGCGCCCGGCTCCAGCTCCCGCGCGCTGGGGGCGGTCATCACGCTGAGGGCGCTCGGCCCGCTCGTCGCGCTGGGGGCGGTCATCACGCTGGGGACGTGCGGCGCCTCCGGAGCGCTCGTAACCGCCGCCGGAGCGTCCACGGCCCGTACCACCTGTTGG
Organism: Arthrobacter zhaoguopingii; assembly: GCF_009828605.1. Taxonomy (NCBI): domain Bacteria; kingdom Bacillati; phylum Actinomycetota; class Actinomycetes; order Micrococcales; family Micrococcaceae; genus Arthrobacter; species Arthrobacter zhaoguopingii. Next base: position 128,361 of record NZ_WIAE01000009.1, read on the forward strand.
CCTACCAGTGGACCTGCCGCCACCTCGAGCGTCGTTCCGTCCGGAGCCGGATCCTGGCGCCTGTGTCATTAAGAGTCCTTCTGGTCAGCGTTTTCAGTAAGTTGTGTCTTCATAGTCCCCAAGGTTTTCGAGGCCGGGCAGGTGGGGCGAGAGCCGCGGCAGCTCGGCTACGCTGCCGAGTCCTAATCTTTCCAGAAAATGCGGGGTGGTCCCATAGAGGACTGCCCCGGTCTCCGGGTCGGTTCCGACGGCGGCGATCAACGCCCGCTGGGTCAACGTGCGCACCACCGAATCGACGTTCACCGCACGGATTGCCGATACCCGTGCCCGCGATACGGGCTGGCGGTAGGCAATGACCGCCAGGGTCTCCAGCGCGGCCTGGGAAAGCCGTGATGACTGGCCGCCCAAAACGAAGGCCGAAACCACCGGAGCGAACCAGCTCCGGGAGTAGATGCGCCACCCGCCGCCGACGTTGCGCAGCTCAAAACCACGGGGTTGAGGATCATCGGCACTCTTTGGGCCCTTCACAGTATAACCGTCGTACTCCTGCTGGAGGTTCACGAGCATCGCCCGAACCTCCTCGGCGCCCACGGCGAGTGCCTGCGCAAGTTCCTGCTCGGTCACCGGATTCTCAACGACCATGAGCACCGCTTCGAGGGCCGCCTTCAGTCCACCGGGCTGTTCGGCGGCGGAAAAGGCCTCGGCCGCAGCAGCTTCTGCTCCGGTGGGGGCGGCCTCGTCGAGATCGGTACCGGTCACTGGATGTCCTTTCGTGTTGTGCTCTCCCCCGCGCTGGGCAGCTGCTGAGCCGCCGCGGGCGCGGGATCCGATGGGGCCGCCGGCTCGCGGCCGAGGGCATCCAGGCCTGGTGGCTCCAGGCCCAGCGGCTCCTGGTCCCCTGTCGGGACCAGGCTCACTGCTGCGTCGACTCCACGGTACCGGGCCCCACTGACTCCGGACCGTAACCCGCACCGAAGTCAGCACCGTAGTCAGCGCCGATGCTGTCAGCCGGGAAGGGCTCATCGCCGCCCGACCAGCGGATGCGCAGCTCCCCGAGCGGCTCGTCCTGGTCGAAGGAAACCACCCCGTCGCGGAACATCTCCAGGAGGGCGAGGAACCGCACCACGACCACCAGGGTCTCCGCGGCGTCGGCGGTGAGCTCCCCGAAGGACAGCGATCCGGCGTTCCGCAGGTGGGCCTCGAGCAGGCCTGCCTCCTCCCGGATGCTGACCGCCGATCCGTGGAGGTGGTCTACCCGCACGCCCTCCGGAACGGCCTCCCGGGGCTGCAGCGCAGCAGCAGCCAACGCCGCGAGGTCCTCCGCCGTGGTGGTCCAGACCAGGTCGGGAAGCAGCGCCGTGAAGGCCGGCTCCAGCGGGGTGTCCCGGGGGTACCTGTCCCCTTCGGTCTCGAACCGTTCGGCGAGCTGGCGCGAAATCTCCTTGAACGCCCGGTACTGCAGCAGGCGCGCGAACAGCAGGTCGCGGGCCTCAAGCAGCGCAATGTCCTCGTCATCCTCCACCTCGCCGCGCGGCAGGAGCCGTGCCGCCTTGAGGTCGAGGAGCGTCGCGGCGACAACGAGGAACTCGCTGGCCTCGTCGAGCGCCCAGGAACCGTGCTCGGCCTGCATCCTGCGGATATGGGAGATGAACTCGTCGGTGACCTCGGCGAGGGCGATCTCCGTGATGTCCAGCTCCCGTTTGCTGATCAGACCCAGCAGGAGGTCGAAGGGGCCGGAGAAGTTGGTCAGGCGGACCTCGAAGACCGCCTTGCCTGCCGCTGGCGGATTCTCCGGCAGCCCCGCCGTCAGCGGCGGAGGGTGCGCGCCCTCAGCCGTGCTGCCCATGGCGGGGGGTCATCAGGGCGCGCCGCCCCTGGCGATCAGTTCCTTGGCGAGCCTGCGGTAGGCGTCGGCCCCCGGGTGGTTGCCCGCGTAGGTGGTGATCGGCTCGGCGGCCACCGTGGCATCGGCGAACTTGATGGTGCGTTTGATCACCGTCTCGAAGACCTTCTCGCCGAAGGCCTCCACGAGCCGCGCGATGACCTCCCGGCTGTGGAGGGTCCGGGCGTCGTACATAGTCGCGAGCACACCGTCGACCTGCAGCCGCGGGTTGAGCCGGTCCTGGACCTTCTCGATGGTCTCAACGAGCAGGGCGACAGCGCGCAGGGCGAAGAATTCGCAGATCAGCGGAATGATGACGCCATGGGCGGCGGTCAGCGCATTGACCGTGAGCAGTCCCAGCGAGGGCTGGCAGTCGATCAGGATGACGTCGTAATCGTCGGAGACCTTGCGCAGTGCCCGGTCGAGCACCTGTTCGCGGGCGACCTCGTTGACCAGTTGGACCTCGGCCGCGGACAGGTCGATGTTCGCCGGCAGCAGGTCGACATTCTCGAAGGCCGTCGTGTGGATGGCGTCCCGGATGTCGACCTTGCGGTCCATGAGGACGTTGTACACCGTGACGTCGAGCTCATGGGGGTTGGTGCCGAGCCCGGCGGACAGCGCGCCCTGCGGGTCGAAATCAACAAGGAGCACGCGCCGCCCGGCCTCGGCGAGCGCGGCCCCGAGGTTGATGGTGGACGTCGTCTTGCCGACACCGCCCTTCTGGTTCACCATGGCGATGATGCGGGCTGGGCCGTGGGAATCGAGGACTGCCGGCTCGGGAAATAAGGTCACCGGACGTCCGGTCGGCCCTAGTTCAGGGGTGGCGTTCTGCAGAGTTGTGGAACCCTGTTCGCTACTCACGTATTTCTCCACGCTTCCGTTTGTATCTCTACATTGCTTTTTGAGCTAATCCTTTGGTCAACGTTACAACCGGCCGGCACGCCCCCGGTGCACGAGGACCCCGGCGGGGCGCGAGCCTTGAGGTTCAACCTGAGGTCGAAAGTTGCGGGTGGATGACCACTGTCCGGCGTGGCTCGGACTCTGGATCTGTCGGGAGTGACCGCCCGCCGGTACCTCGAGTACCTCGCCGACGGTCAGCCCGAGCGGCACGGCTCCCGGTACGAATCCCCGGTCGGCCGGAATTCGAGGACCGGTGGGCGCGATGAGGGCACTTTGTATACACAGATGCCTCGCTAAACCGTTGCGTGCCCGTGTTCTTGCGGACCACCACGTTCAGTGTATACATTGAGCGGAGGGCTGCGATCAGCACCCCCAAGCCTTCCGGGAGGACTCCGATGCGCGCAAGTGACAGGGCATACGGGTCGCTGCGCGCGGACATCCTCGAGTGGCGCCTTCCCCCGGGGACGCTCCTGGCCGAGGTTGAGCAGGCCCGCCGGTTGGGCATTTCCCGCACGCCGCTTCGGGAGGCCCTCTCGCGGCTTGTGGCCGAGGGGCTGGCGGCCGCGCATTCCGGCCGCGGCGTGGTCGTGACCGGGGTGTCCCTGGCCGGTGTCGCCGACCTCTTCGAGGTCCGCCTTCCCCTCGAATGTGCAGCGGCCCGCCTCGCCGCGGCCCGGCGCGACCCGGCGGCCTTCGATGACCTGGCCGAACGCTTCGAGGCCGCGGGCGCCCTGATCTCCTCCGGCGGCACCGACCAGCACGCCTACTACGGGCTGGTCGCCGAGCTCGACGCCGCCATCGACGAAGCCGCCGCCAACCCGTACCTGGTGCAGGCCCAGCGCCAGCTCCGGACCCACCTCGTGCGCGCCCGCCGCCTGGCCCGCGACAACCCGGACCGGCTGCTCGCCTCCGCCGGCGAACACCGCCAGATCGCCGAGGCGGTCGCCCGGGGGAACGCCGAACTCGCCGCGGCCGCCGTGACCATCCACCTTTCCAACAGCCTCCACCACCTCCAGGCTTCGGTCCCCGGACCGCTCGGCGCCTGAACCCCGAAAGGAAGCACCATGGAGCTCCACCCCGTTCGAGTCCACCGCAGCGAGGATAACCTGCCCAAGGAGGGCCAGCTGGCGTACCGCATCGCGCAGGTCGCAGCCGATCCGGTCGCCGTCACCCCTGAGGCCGCCGACATGGTGATCAACCGGATCATCGACAACGCCTCGGTGGCACTCGCCTCGCTCACCCGGGCGCCGGTGAGCGCTGCCCGTGCGCAGGCGGCGAGCCACAGCGCTCCCGCCTCGGGCCGCGGGGCATCTGTGTTCGGCGTTGACACCCCCTCCTCCCCCGAATGGGCTGCCTGGGCCAACGGGGTGGCGGTGCGCGAGCTCGACTACCACGACACGTTCCTCGCCGCCGACTACTCCCACCCCGGCGACAACATCCCTCCCCTGCTGGCCGCGGCCCAGCACACCGGGGCCTCCGGGGAGGCGCTGCTGCGCGGCATCGTGACCGGCTATGAGGTCCAGGTCGATCTCGTGAAGGCCATCAGCCTTCACAAGCACAAGATCGACCACGTGGCCCACCTCGGCCCCTCGGCCGCCGCGGGGCTCGGCACCCTCCTCGGCCTCGATCCGGACACCATCTTCCACGCCGTCGGGCAGGCCCTTCACACCACCACCGCCACCCGGCAGTCCCGCAAGGGCGAAATCTCAACCTGGAAGGCCTACGCACCGGCCTTCGCCGGGAAGATGGCCATCGAGGCCGTGGACCGGGCCATGCGCGGCCAGACCTCCCCCACCCCCATCTACGAGGGTGAGGACGGCGTGATCGCGTGGCTCCTCGACGGGCCCGAGGCCCGCTACGAGGTGCCCCTGCCCGCGCCGGGCGAGCCGAAGCGGGCCATCCTCGACACCTACACCAAGGAACATTCGGCCGAATACCAGGCCCAGGCCTGGATCGACCTGGCACGGCGCCTTCACGCGGCCCACCCGGAGCTTCGGGACCCCGCCAATGTGCGCGGGATTCTGCTCTCCACCTCCCACCACACCCACTACGTCATTGGCTCGGGGGCCAACGACCCGCAGAAGTACGACCCCGCGGCTTCCCGGGAGACGCTCGATCACTCCATCCCGTACATCTTCGCCGTGGCGCTGCAGGACGGCGCCTGGCACCACGAGCGCTCCTACGCCCCGGAGCGCGCCAACCGTCCCGACACCGTCGAGCTGTGGCGGAAGGTCGAGACGACCGAAGACCCCGAGTGGACCCGCCGCTACCACTCCCTCGACATCACGGAGAAGGCCTTCGGCGGCCGCGTTGACATCACGCTGGCCGACGGGCGGGTGGTCTCCGACGAGATCGCCGTCGCCGATGCCCACCCGCTCGGGGCGCGCCCGTTCGGCCGGGCCCAGTACATCGAGAAGTTCCGCACCCTGGCGGCCGGTGTCGCCGAAGACTCCGAGGTCGAGCGGTTCCTGGACGTCGTCGGGCGCCTGCCCGAGCTTCCCGCCGGCTCGCTCTCCTCGCTGAACCTCCGGGCCCGCCCCGGCCTGATCGACACCGCCGCGGCCCGCGGCGGCCTGTTCTAGGAAGGACGCCATGCTGTATTCAGCCACCACCCCCGAATCGAAGCGAGCCGCGCTGCGTGCGGGGCTCGCCTCCGGCACCCTGCAGCAGTTCCCCGGTGCCTTCAACCCCCTCTCCGCCCGCCTGATCGAGGACAAGGGATTCGACGGCGTCTACATCTCCGGGGCGGTGCTCGCCGCCGAGCTCGGCCTGCCCGATATCGGCCTCACCACCCTCACCGAAGTGGCGCAGCGGGCCGGGCAGATCGCCCGGATGACCGACCTCCCCTCGATCGTCGACGCCGACACCGGCTTCGGGGAGCCGATGAACGTCGCACGCACGGTGCAGGAACTCGAGAACGCCGGCCTGGCCGGCTGCCACATCGAGGACCAGTTCAACCCCAAGCGGTGCGGACACCTCGACGGGAAGCAGGTCGTGGATCTCGACACCGCCGCGAAGCGGATCCGCGCGGCGGTCGACGCGCGCCGCGACCCGAACTTCCTGGTCATGGCCCGCACCGACATCCGCGGCACCGACTCGCTGCGCGCCGCCCAGGACCGCGCGCGGGCGCTCGTCGACGCCGGCGCCGACGCGATCTTCCCGGAGGCCATGCGCGACCTCGAGGAGTTTCGAGCCATCCGGGCGGCCGTGGATGTGCCGATCCTCGCCAACATGACCGAGTTCGGCAAGAGCGAGCTGTTCACCACCAACCAGCTCCACGACGCGGGGGTCAATATTGTTATCTATCCGGTCACCTTGCTGCGCAGTGCCATGGGCGCCGCGGAGCGTACGCTGGACTCCATCCGGGCCAACGGCACCCAGCAGCAGGCGGTCCCGGAGATGCAGACCCGGGCCCGCCTGTACGAACTGGTGGACTACGAGGGCTACAACAGGTTCGATACGTCAGTCTTCAATTTCCAGGTTCCCGACGGGCGCTAGCGGACCTTCCGCCGGCACCGTGTTTCCACCGAAGGAGTTCGATTTGACCAGCACCCAGCCAGCTCCCCCGGCCGCACCCGAGATCCACAAGGGCCTGGCAGGGGTGACTGTCGACTACACCTCCGTCTCGAAGGTGAACCCGGAGACCAACTCCCTGCTGTACCGCGGATACCCGGTCCAGGAGCTCGCCGCTCGATGCTCCTTCGAGGAGGTGGCGTGGCTGCTGTGGCACGGCGAACTGCCCGGCACGGAGGAACTGGCTGAATTCACGGCGTTCGAGCGCGCCGGCCGGGCCCTGCCCGGAAACGTCCGGCAGGTCATCGACCTGCTGCCCCTGACGAGCCACCCGATGGATGTCGGGCGGACCGCGGTGTCGGTGCTCGGCGCCGGGCACCCGCTGGCCGGGGACAACTCCCGCCAGGCGAACCTCGAGAAGGCCGCCGCGCTCTTCGCCGCCTTCCCCGCCGTCGTCGCCTATGACCAGCGGCGCCGCCGGGGCCTTGACGTGGTGGAGCCGCGGGAGGATCTCGGGTACGCCGCGAACTTCCTGTGGATGACCTTCGGCGAGGAGGCACCGCCCGAGGTCGTCGAGGCCTTCAACATCTCGATGGTGCTCTACGCCGAGCACTCCTTCAACGCCTCGACGTTCACCGCGCGGGTCATCACCTCGACCCTGTCCGACCTGCACTCCGCGGTCACCGGGGCGATCGGCGCCTTGAAGGGCCCGCTGCACGGCGGCGCGAACGAGGCGGTGATGCATACCTTCGAGGAGATCGGGATCCGCGAGGACGAGCCGGCGGAGGACGCCGCGGCCAGGGCCAAGGCCTGGATGGAGGACGCCCTGGCGCAGAAGAAGAAGGTCATGGGCTTTGGGCACCGGGTCTACAAGAACGGTGACTCGCGCGTCCCCACCATGAAGGCGGCGCTGGATGCCATGATCCGCTACTACGGCCGGGACGAGATCCTGGGCCTCTACAGCGGGCTTGAGACCGCCATGGAGGAGGCCAAGGGAATCAAGCCGAACCTCGACTACCCGGCCGGGCCCACCTACCACCTGATGGGATTCGACACGGAGATGTTCACTCCGCTGTTCATCGCCGCCCGCATCACGGGGTGGACCGCCCACATCATGGAGCAGCTCGAGTCCAACTCACTGATCCGGCCGCTGAGCGCCTACAACGGGCCGGAGGAACGTCACGTCCCCTGAGCGATCGGCCGCTCCGGCGTCCCGTCGGTCCCGCCCGCCCGGGCGGGACTCACGGAGGCGGAAGCCACACCGACGCTGTGGGCGTCAAGGACGATGTCGGCGCTGAAGGGCTCCCGCGCGAGCACACGCGGCAGCCAGTGGGCGGCGTCCTCCCACATGCCGTCCCAGGGCGGCGCCGTCACCGGGAACCACTCCGGGGTGATTTCGTCGCTGAGACCGGCATCCCCGGTGAAACGGTCGGCCGTGAAGATCCAGGCCCGCATGTTCCACGCCGGGTTGGCCGGAAAGTCCCAGGTCACTTCGCCGAGGAACCCCAGGTCGGCCTCCTCCACGAGCAGGCCGGACTCCTCGGCCACCTCGCGCACGGCGGCCTGGGCGGGGGTCTCCCCCGGCTCGAGCTTCCCGCCGAGGGCGACGATCCGCCCGGTGCCGAAGCCCTGGTGCTTGAGGCCCAGCAGCACCTCCCGGCGACCGGCGGCGGAACGGAACAGGAAGCACAGCACCACCGGACGGAACGCCCCGGCGGGCAGGGGCTCGCCGGGCGCCGGCACCTCAGGGGCGGACGCTGATGGCATGCGGTCAGATAGCAGGGGGTCGGGTGGCAGAGCGGCGGAGCCGCCGCTTGAAGGCATCAGCTGCCCGCTCAGCCGAAGGCCCGGGGGTGGGAGGCCGCATACACTTCGCGCAGCGTCTCGGCCGTCACCAGTGTGTAGACCTGCGTCGTGGTCACCGAGGCGTGTCCGAGCAGTTCCTGGACGACGCGGACGTCGGCGCCGCCTTCGAGCAGGTGGGTGGCAAAGGAGTGCCGCAGGGTGTGCGGTGAAACCTCACGGGTAACCTGTGCCTTCCCGGCCGCAGCCTTCAGGATGGTCCAGGCGCTCTGGCGGCTCAGCCGCCCGCCGCGCATGTTGAGGAACAGGCCCGGCCCGCCCTTGCCCTTGCCCTTGCCGGAGAGTGCCGGCCGGCCGCGCACCAGGTAGGAGTCGATGGCCTTCGCGGCGTAGGAGCCCAGCGGCACGAGCCGTTCCTTGGAGCCCTTGCCGAACAGCCGGACGACGGCGGGGCCGCTGAGCGCCTCGTCGACCGACACGTCGTCGACGTCGAGCCCGACGGCCTCGCTGATCCGCGCCCCGGTCGAGTAGAGGAATTCGAGCAGGGCACGGTCCCGCTGGCCCGAGGGGGTCGAAGTGTCGACGGCTTCGAGGATGCGGAAAACCTCGTCCACGGAGATTGCCTTGGGAAGGCGCTGGCCGGCGGCCGGCGGATGGACGTCCCGGGCCGGGTCTGTCTCGCTCATCCCCTCAAGCGCCCAGAAGCGGTGGAGTCCGCGGACGGCCACTACGGTGCGGGCCGCCGACCTCGGGCTCAGCGGCGACTGGCCGTCCGAGCCGGTTGCGACGGCCTGCGCGAAGCCTGTCACGTCACGACGGGTGATCCTTGAGATGTCGTCGATGCCGCTGGCCTGCAGGAAGCGGTGGTAGCGCAGCAGGTCGCGCCGGTAGGCCGCAAGGGTGTTCGCGGACAGGCCCCGTTCCACGGCCATATGCTGAAGGTATTCATTGATCAGCCGGCCCGGCCGGGTGGCCTGGAACTCGTCCCCTGCGGTTTTTTCCGCTGCTGCCGGCACGATCAGTCCCGCAGGACCGCGCCGTGCGGCCACGTGCCGTGCTGGCTTGGGTGTTCCGGCCAGGGCGTGTCCGCGGGGCGCAGGCGCGCATAGCCGTCGGCGCGGGCGGCATGGGCCGCCAGGACGGCTGCCGCAGCGGACGGGCTGTGCATCCGGCCCTCAAGGACCGCCGTGACGGCTTCGTTCAGGGGCACCCACAGCAGTTCGATCTCCGCTTCCTCGTGGGTGCGGGTGTGCAGGTCCGCCTCGGGCACGGAGCCGATGCCGCGCGCGAGGTAGATCCGCAGGGCCTCGCTTGAGGATCCCGGGGAGAGGAACAGGTCGGCCAGCACGTTCCACTCCCCCGCAGTCAGGTCGGCTTCCTCGGCCAGTTCGCGCGCGGCCGCCTCCACGAAGTCCTCGCCGGGCTCGTCCAGCAGCCCGGCCGGGATCTCCCAGAGCACCATCCGGGCGGGGTGGCGGTACTGGCGGATGAGCAGGATCCGATCCTGCTCATCCATCGCCAGCACTGCCACCGCGCCAGGGTGGTCGATGTACTCCCGGGTGATTTCCTCTCCGCCGTCGTCGAGGCTGAAGGTCTCCTCGACGACGTTCCACACGTACCCGCGGTGGATCACCGCAGAACGGTGGAGCCGGCGCGGGCTCTGTTCATCGGAGAAGCGGTCGGCCGCGGGAGTCTCGCTCATCTCAGACCTTGGCGCCCCTGAGATCAAGGGCGGCCTTCACGAGTCCCGCGAAGAGCGGGTGCGGCCGCGTGGGGCGCGAACTCAGTTCGGGGTGGGCCTGGGTGGAGACGTAGTACGGGTGGACGTCCCGGGGGAGCTCCGCGAACTCCACCAGCTTGCCGTCCGGCGAGGTGCCCGAGAAGACGAGCCCGGCCTCGGCGATCTGGGCGCGGTACTCGTTGTTCACCTCGTAGCGGTGGCGGTGGCGCTCGGTGACGGTGGTCTTGCCGTAGGTGCCGGCGACGACGGAGCCTTCATCAAGGCGCGCCTCCCAGAGGCCAAGGCGCATGGTTCCGCCCATGTCCCCCTCCCCGGCGACGATGGAGAGCTGCTCGGCCATCGTGGCGATCACGGGGAACTTGGTGTCGGGTTCGAATTCGCTCGAGGACGCGTTCTCGAGGCCGACCACGTTCCGGGCGTATTCGATGACCATGCACTGCAGTCCAAGGCACAGGCCCAGGGTGGGGATCTTGTTTTCGCGGGCGAACAGCAGGGCGCCCAGCTTGCCTTCGAGGCCGCGGATGCCGAAGCCGCCCGGAACGCAGATGGCGTCGACGCCGGCGAGGGCCTTACGGGCGCCCTCCGGGGTGTCGCATTCGTCCGAGGGCACCCAGCGGATGTTGACCTTGGCCTTGTTGGCGAAACCGCCGGCCCGCAGCGCCTCGGTGACCGAGAGGTAGGCGTCGGGCAGGTCGATGTACTTACCGACCAACGCCACCTCGACCTGGTGCTTCGGGTTGTGCACCGCGTCGAGGAGCTTGTTCCACTTGGTCCAGTTGACGTCCTTGAATTTCAGGTCGAGGGACTGGACGATGTACGCATCGAGGCCCTGCCTGTGAAGGGTCTTGGGGATGTCGTAGATGCTGGGGGCGTCGGCCGCATTCACGACGGCGTCGATGTCGACGTCGCACATGCGTCCGATCTTCTCCCGCATCGCCAGGGGGACCTCGCGGTCGGAGCGGATCACGATGGCGTCGGGCTGGATGCCGATGGAGCGGAGCATCGCGACCGAGTGCTGCGTCGGCTTGGTCTTCAGTTCCTGGGAGGGCCCGATGTAGGGAACCAGCGACACGTGGAGAAAGAAGACGTTGTTGCGTCCGATGTCCTGGCGGACCTGGCGGGCCGATTCGAGGAACGGCTGGGATTCGATGTCGCCGACGGTTCCACCGATTTCGGTGATGATGACGTCGGGAACCTTCTTCAAGGCCACCGGCTCGGCCGGCAGGCGCATGCGCCGCTTGATCTCGTCGGTGATGTGCGGGATGACCTGGACGGTGTCGCCGAGGTACTCCCCGCGGCGTTCCTTGGCGATGACGGTCGAGTACACCTGGCCGGTCGTCACGTTTGCCGAGCCGTCGAGGTTCTCGTCGAGGAACCGCTCGTAGTGGCCGATGTCGAGGTCTGTTTCGGCGCCGTCCTCGGTGACGAAGACCTCACCGTGCTGGAACGGGTTCATCGTGCCGGGATCGACATTGAGGTAGGGATCAAGCTTCTGCATGGTGACCGAGAGTCCCCGTGCCCGAAGCAGGTGACCGAGGCTTGACGCCGTCAATCCCTTGCCGAGGGAGGAGGCCACGCCACCAGTCACGAAGATGTGCTTGGTCGTCTTTGCGGACTTTGGGAACCGGGAGTTTGTTTGCTGCACCACGGAGTTCGAGCCTATCATCTGGAAGTGGTCCGCGCCGCATCCGCGAGGAGTTCCTCGGCATGGGCGCGGGCGGAGGCTGAGTCCTCCTGGCCCGCAAGCATTCGGGCAAGTTCGCGCACGCGCTCCGCCTCGGGCAGCACCTGAACATCACTGGCTGTGAATCCGCTGTCCTCCCCGTCCCCACCGGTGGAATGCACGTTCTTTGTGACACGGACATGGCGCGCCGCGAAGGCCGCCACCTGCGGCAGGTGGGTCACCACGATCACCTGGACGTGCTGGGCGAGCATGGCCAGCCGCCGGCCGATCTCGACGGCGGCCTTTCCGCCCACCCCGGCGTCAACTTCGTCGAAGACGAACGTGGGAACCGGGTCGACGGCGGCGAGCACCACCTCGATGGCGAGCATCACCCGGGAGAGTTCGCCGCCGGAGGCCCCCTTCCCGAGCGGCCGGGGGGCGGACCCGGGGTGCGGGCACAGGTTGAAGCTGATGTCGTCGCCGCCGTGGATCGTCAGGGACTCCGCGGGGGTGACCTCGATGAGCAGCGTGGCGTCGGGCATGGCGAGGGCGCTCAGTTCGTCGCTGACCCGCTCGGCGAGGTGCCGGGCGGCCTCCTGCCGCAGGGCCGACACCGCGGCCGCACCGGTGCGCACCACGGCGTCGAGCTCCTCGATCTCCGCTTCGAGCTCCTCGACGCGGGAGGAGTCCCCGGTGAGCTCCTCAAGGCGCAGGGCGCTCTCCTCGCGCCACTGCAGGACCTCGTCGATGCTGGGGGCGTACTTGCGCACCAGCACCGCAAGCGCGGCGCGCCGGGCCTCGACCTCGGCGAGGCGCGCCGGACCTTCTCCCTCAAGGGCCGTTCCGTAGGCGGCGAGCTCTCCGGAGATGTCGGCGAGCAGGTACCCGACCTCGGCCAGCCGGCCGGCGAGCGTCTCGAGCTCCTGGTCGTGCTCGGCCACCCCCTCGAGCTGTCGCTTGGCCTCGTCAACGAGGGAGACGGCGTCGACCGCGGCGCCGAAGTCCTCGGACACCAGTGCGGAATGGGCGGTCAGGGCCGCGGTCCGCAGCTCTTCGACGTTGCCCAGGCGCATCGAGTCGGCCTTCAGCGTGACGTCCTCCCCCGGCTGGGGGTCGACCTCGTCGATTTCCGCGAGGGCCGCCGTCAGGCTTTCGGCTTCCCGCGCCCGCTCCCTCGCCTCGCTCTGGAGCCGGTTGCGTTCGGCGATCGCGCCGCGCCACCGCTGGTAGCTGCCGGCGTAGGCCTCGAGTTCGGCCGCGAGCTTCGGTCCGCCGAACTTGTCGAGGGCCCCGCGCTGGGCGGCGGCGCCCTTGAGCCGCAGCTGGTCCGACTGCCCGTGCACGACGACGAGGTGCTCGCCGAGTTCCGAGAGCACCCCAACGGGCGCCGTCCTGCCGCCCACGTAGGCCCTGCTGCGGCCTTCGCTGGTCACGGTGCGCGCCAGGATCAGTTCGGCCGTGCCGTCGAACTCCTCGAGGACCGCACCGGCCTCCACTGCGCGCTCGGCGACGGCGCTGCCGTGCTCGAGGCGCACGATGGCCTCCGCCGAGGCCGACTTCGCCCCAAGGCGGACCGAACCGGCGTCCGACCGCGCGCCGAGCAGGAGGCCGAGGGCGGTGATCACCATGGTCTTTCCCGCGCCGGTTTCGCCGGTGACGACGGTCAGGCCGGGGCCCAGGGTGAGGGTCGCATCGCTGATGACGCCGAGGTCGCGGATCCGCATCTCCTCGATCATTGGAGGTGCCTTCCGGTGGAGGCGACCGGCCCGCGCCAGCCCTGGACGGGAAGCTGGAACTTCTGGACGAGCCGCTCGGAGAAGGGAGTCTGGCGGGTCCGGGCCAACCGGACCGGATTATCGGAACGCCGGACCTCCACCCGGGCGCCGGGCGGAAGGTCGATGCTGCGGCGCCCATCGCACCACAGCACGCCCCAGGCGTCCGTGCGGGTGAGGATCTCCACGGCCAGCACGGAGGTCGGAGCGACAACGAGCGGTTTCGCGAAGAGCGCGTGGGCGCTGATGGGGGCCATCAGCAGGGCTTCCACCTCCGGCCACACGATGGGGCCGCCGGAGGAGAAGGCGTAGGCGGTTGACCCGGTGGGGGTGGCAAGCACGATGCCGTCGCATCCGAAGGAGCTGACGGGCAGACCGTCGACCTCGATGACCACTTCGATCATGCGTTCCCGGTTGGCCTTTTCGATGGCCGCTTCGTTGAGTGCCCACGTTTCCCCAAGCAGGGTATCGCCCTGCCAGGCGGAGACCTCGATGGTCATCCGTTCCTCGACGCTGTAGTCGCGTTCGGCGACCCACCGGACCGCCTCGTCGAGGTCGGCGCGTTCGCTTTCGGCAAGGAAGCCGACGTGGCCGAGGTTCACCCCGAGGAGCGGGATTTCGCGGCTGCGCACCAGTTCCGCGGCGCGGAGGATGGTGCCGTCGCCGCCGAGGACCATGACCAGTTCGATGCCGTCGAGGGTGACGTCCTCCCCCAGCGTTTCGGTCGGTGCCGCGAGGGCGCCGTACGCCGCCTGGAGCCCGGAGGCCTCCTCCGGCCGCATGACGGGCGTGAGCCCGAGGGCGGAGAGCCGCGTACACGCCTGCTGGGCGGCCGCAATCGCGTCCTGCCTGCCGGTGTGCGCAAGCACCAGAATTTTCCTAGTCATTCAGCTCCGTCGTTGTCTTTCGCCCGGCCGCCGAATGCGGCGCTCGTGGAGAGCAGCCCGTCGGTCAGGCGGTCCAGGTCCTCTTCGATCCTAGGGTCCATTGTCCGATGCGGCACCCTCACCCACAGGAAGTACTCAAGATTTCCGTCCTGGCCGGGCAGGGAGCTCTGCTCCAGGCCTCGTACTTCCAGCCCAGCCGCGAGTGTCTCCCGGACCACTCCGTGCACGCCCCGCCTGCGGGCGGCCTCGGAGGTCACGACGCCCTGGCCGTTCAGGGCACCGCGTCCCACTTCGAACTGCGGCTTGATCATCAGCACGAGGTCCCCGCCCGGCACCGTGGCCGCGGCGAGGGACCGGATCACGAGCTTCAGGGAGATGAAGGACAGGTCGGCCACGGTGAGCTCGGCGGGTCCCCCGATCTCCCCCGGGTCGAGGTAGCGCACGTTGAGCCCCTCAAAGACGTGCACTCGGGGATCCTGGCGCAGCACCTGCACCAACTGGCCGTGGCCGACGTCCACCGCCGCCACCTCGCGGGCGCCGGCCCGCAGCAGCACGTCGGTAAAGCCGCCGGTGGAGGCTCCGGCGTCAAGGCAGCGCCGCCCGGCGACCGCGACGCCGGGGAAGGCGGAGAGCGCGCCGGCGAGCTTGTGTCCGGCCCGGCTCACGAACTCGGGCCCGGCGTCGGCGACCGCCAGCTCCTGGTCGCCGCTGACCGGTGCGGAGGCCTTGAGCATCACCTCGCCGGCTCGGAACACCCGCCGGGCCGTGATGAGCTGGGCCGCATGGGACCGCGAGCGTGCCAGGCCACGGGAGACAAGTTCCTGGTCCAGGCGCGCCACTGATCAGTCCTCCGCGTTGAGTTCGGTGAGCAGGGCATCGTGGAGGGTCGCGTAGAAGTCCGCGTGCTCGCCCACCGGGTGTCCGCCGAGGTCCGCGAGCCTCCCGAGGACGGCGTCGACCGAGGAATCCCCTGTGGGCGGTACCTCTCCGGGCCCGGAAAACTCCGCGGCGGCACCGGCTTCGCCGTCCGGGCCCGGCATGCCACCGTCCCGGGCAGCCTCGGATGCATCAGCGGGAACGCGGCCGTCGTCGTCGCGCACGATTTCCCCCTTCGTCGGTCCTGCCATTGTCGGTTCTGCCATTGTTGCAGCGTCCCGGATTCAGGCCGCTGCGCCGGTGAAGCGGAGATCCGGCATCCGGGCCGTCTCCAGCGCGGGCGCAGCCGCCCACCACGCAGCGCAGGCCGCCCGCCAGGCGTTGAGGCTGCTTTCGCTGCCCTCCACTCGAACGGCTCCTGCCTCGACCCGGGCCGAATCGGTTCCGCAGCGGTATGCGCCGTCGTCGGCAGTCACCGGCGGGTAGGGCTCGTACAGGCCCCCAAGGTCCGGGAGCAGGTAGGTGGGACGCTCGGCGGCCACCGCAGCCAGTGCGGTGCGCACCGTGTCGACCCCGGTCAGGATCAGCGCGGTGTCCATGCCGGCCCGGTTCCCGCCGAGAATGTCGGTGTCCAGGCGGTCGCCGACGACAAGCGGGCGTTCCGACCCCAGATGGCGCGCCGCCGTGGTGAACAGCGGTGCCTCCGGCTTCCCGGCGACCACAGGACGGGTCCCTGTGGCGGCTGCGACGGCCGCCACGAGCGACCCGTTGCCGGGGGCGATCCCGCGTGCCTGCGGGATCGACATGTCGGTGTTCGTGGCAACCCAGACGGCGCCGGCCGCGATCGCATAGGACGCCTCGGCGAGGTCCCTCCAGCCGAGTTCGGGTGAGAAGCCCTGGATGACCGCGTCGGGGCCGTCCTCGGCCGAGTCGACCGGGATCAGCCGGTGGCTGCGCACCGCGTCGGCCAGGGTCCTGCTTCCGGTTACCAGCACCTTGGAGCCTGCCGGAACCAACCCGGCCAGGAGTTCGGCACCGGCGAGGGCGGACCCGAAGACCTGGTCCCCCCGGGCCGGCACGCCAAGGCTCCTCAGGTGCGCCGCGACCTCATCGGCCGAACGCGACGCATTGTTGGTGATGTAGGCCAGCTTCACCCCCACCTCCAAGAGCTTCGTCAGCGCCTCGATGGCTCCCGCAATGGCGTGCGGGCCAGCATAAACGACGCCGTCGAGGTCCGAAAGGACCGCGTCATAGGCGCCGATCAGGGCACCCTCAGCCTCCAACGGAATCCTCGGCCGCCTTGATCGGAGCACCACCGCCGGGCGCGGTCCCGGAAGGGGCATCCCCATCCCCCGCGCCGGGGGTGCTGTCTGTGTCGTTATCCGCGGCTGGAAGGAGGGTCCCTTCGGTGCTGTCGGTCCCGGTGCCTTCCTCAACGTCGGCGCTCCCACCATCAGCGCTTGCACCATCGGTGTCGGGCCCGGCGCCCTCAGACTCGTTCGAATCACCATCGGAGTCGATAACGGAGGCGGGTGCTTCGGCTGTCAAGTCCTCGGCGGCGTCCTTTTTCGCCCCGCCCAGAACCTCGGCCACCGTCGGTACCGCACGCGCTGCACCTTCCTCGTCATCGCCCAAAAGGTCGATGATGTCGGGCTCAGCTGGGTCCTCGACCCCCAGTGCGGACTCGGCCACCTTGGCCTGCTTGCGCCACTTCTCCGACTCCCCGGTGCGTCCGGCGGCATCGAGTGCATCCGCGTACGCCCGGAACAGCCGGGGGCTGAAGGAGAAGGCACGGTGCAGATCCAGCTGTGGGATCTCGAGGGCGGCCACGGCTGCCTCAAGCTGGCCGAGATCGGTCCGTGCGCCGGAGACGACCATGGCGAGCTCGGCCTTGCCTGCCGCATCGAGGGTCTCGGCCTCCTCACTGCGGGCAAGGTCGAGCGCCCGGTCCGGCCGTCCCAGTCCGCGTTCACAGTCGGCCATGACCGGCAGGTGCGCATTGGAGCCACTGATCCGGCGGAAGGTCCTGAACTCCCGCAGGGCCTCGCCGTAATGGCCGGCGGCATACGCTGTAAGGCCGACCGCTTCACGGACGGCCGCGAGCCGTCCGCCGCGCCTGCTCGCGGCGAGGGCATGCTGGAACGCGAGCTCGGGATCGTCCTCGAGGAGGCGTCCGGCCATCACCAGGTGACGCGACACCCACAGTGCGCTGCGCTCCTCGAGGTTGCGGATCTGGGCACGGGTGACCCGGTCCAGCTCGTCGCCCTTCACGTCCTCGTCGATCTCCGGTGAACGTTCCCGGTCCGGCCGGTTGGAGCTGCGCAGGTCACGCGCGTTGTGCTGGCGGGGCGCGGCCGGCGGACCACTTCGGGGACCGTCCCCGGCCCCGAAGTTGCGGCGCGGCGCGGTGCCGTGCTGCCCGGCGCCCCGGCCACCGGCGCGGGGACCCCCGCCGCGTTCGTCTCGGCGACCGTCGCGCCGGTCATCACGCCGGTCATCACGCCGGTCATCGAAGCGGGAGCCGGTCCGGCCCTCACCGCGTGGGTGCTCCCCCGATCCGCCGGGACGCCGGTCGGCACCCTGATCCGGGCGCTTGGCCCAGGCGGGCCGGTCGGCCGGGCCGCCGCTGCGTCCTCCAGCAGCACCACCGGCGCGCGGCCGGTCGGAAGCGTTACCCGAGAACGACCCGCCCCTCGAGGCGGAGCCCCTCAGCTGTGCGCCGCGGGAATCGCCACCCCGGTAGCCCCCGCCGGAGCGATGATCGCCTGCGCCGCGCCCTCCTGCACTTCGGTCCGAAGAAGTGCGGCCCTCAGTGCCGCGGCCTTCACCGGCGCGGTCAGGGCGAAGCCCGGGGCGGTCCGCATAGCGGCCACCAGCCGACGGGGCACCGGCATCCCGGCCGGCACCGGATTCACCCCGGCCCTGGTACCCGCCGCGCCCGTCGGAGCTGCGCTGTCCATCACGGGCGCCGTCGCGGCCGCGGGAGGCGCCGCCGAAACGGTTGCCTGATGTACCCGAGGAGGAGCCCGGTCCCCGCCGCTGCGGCGCAGCACCCCGGGCTCCCCCGGGCTCACCGTCGCGGCCGCCGGAATCTGCGGCCGACCTCGCCGCCCCCTTCGATCCCCACGAGTGGCGCTTCCCGGCGGCCTCGGTTTGATTCGAGTTTCCTCCGCCTGCCGGCTTTCCGTTGTCCGGGGAGTCCCCGTGCGTGCGTTCCTGCTCAGCCATGGCGGCGAAGTTCCTCTCATTTACAGCAGCCGCATCTCGCGTTCCGCTGTTCTCTATTGTTCTATAAGTCGTTTGCATCAATGCAATCACGTCCTGCCCCGGCCGCGCGATCCTGTGCGGGGTGGCACCTGCCAGGCACGCCGGCCAGCCCGGCCGGATGGCCGTGGCCGGGGCCCGCCAAACGTCCGCCATCCCGCCGCGACATACCGTCGCTCCGGATGCGAACCACGGCGGCCCGCGGCGGCCCAGGTGCGACCGGCGAGGGGCAGCGGGCCGGCGGTAGTGCCGGCCGGGTCTGCGGCCCAGGTGGGTGCCGGTGCTGGGGTGCGTGCAGCCGTGGCGGTGGGCGGCCCCGGTGGGTGCCGGTGCCGGTTGTGGGCCCTGCCGGTGCCGGTTGGGGGCCCTGCCGGTGGGGTCCGGGGTGGGGTGGGGGGTGGGCCCGGTCTTGTGGTGGTGGGTGGTTAAAGGGGTGCAGGCCCCACCGGTGGTGGGGCCTGCATTTTAAGGGTGGTCCGGCGGTGTCCTACTCTCCCACACTCTCTCGGGTGCAGTACCATCGGCGCTGTGGGTCTTAGC
>NZ_WIAE01000010.1:0-128320 GCF_009828605.1 Arthrobacter zhaoguopingii
TGTCAGCGTCGATCCCTGGGCCATCAACACCCAGAACCGCGCCTCCTGATCGAGTCGTTCCTTTTTCGACACCACTCACAACACCTCACATCAATAGGGGGTGTTGCAACGACCGACTGAACTCACCGATCCTTATGGGGAACGCGAACAGCGACCACTCCCCCTTGACATCGGCGACGCGATGTTCGACTTCACTGTTGGTATCGTCGACCAGAGCAACCATCCCGCATTAGCTGTCGGGGATCATGTCCTGACCACGATCCATCTGCCGGTGACAGGAGATCCAGTTCCGGGACGTCGCGGACCCCCAAGCGGAGGCATTCTCAGCGCAGGCCCGAACGGGCACCCTCGCTTCGGAGGCCACCGCCCGGCCTGCCGGCTTCCAAAAAAAATCGAATCTGTGTTCTATTTGACCCGGAAGTACGAGCGTTGAGGTGAAGGACAAGAGGCGATGACAGCACAACCATCGGGTCCATCCATGGGTACCCCCAGCACCGACCGGCAGACGCTCGATGAACCGGCGGCCGTGCGGTTCACCGGCACCGGAGTACCGCTGGCCCTGCGGTGGCGGGGAAGCATCTGGCAGGTCATCGGCGAGCCAATGCAGTGGTCCAGTTCGAACAGCTGGTGGGAACCAGACACCACGCCCCTGGGCGGAAGCGGCAGCGTGATCACCACCCGGTCCTGGCGATTCCGTGCCCAGACCGGGCCGGCCTCCCCGGTCCTGGAGTTCGATATCAGCGCCGATCCGCGCTGGCAGGGCTGGCGGCTGCACCGCGTCGCCGGCCCCACCGGCTTCTGACCGGGCGGCAACTGGTGGGCGGGTACCGGTCATGGGTTCCAGCAAAAGGTACCGCGCCTACTACGCGAAACTGATGGATGCCCGGATCGAGGAATTCGTGATGCGTGAGGAGCTGATCATGCTCACCGCGGCCGAACTCGACCTCGACAACACCCCACCCGTGGACTTCCCCGGGCCTCGGCGGGTGTACGCGTGGATCCGCTACCCCTCCAAGGCCATCCGGGTCTAAGCGCACGCCCTGGCCTACACCAGGACGGCGCTAAAGATTCGGTTCTTCGAGCCGCTGATCATGATCCAACGCGAGGGATGGGTATGGCGGGGTGCAGTCACCCCGGCCCCGCCAGAGGAGCCGCGGCCCGGAAACCGGTGAAGGAAGAGAGCGGTGTTCCCGAGGGAGCCGACCGGGTTCACAGGTTCGTTCGATTGACGTGGTGGTTCCTGGTGTGTCGGGCCTACAAGTAGGCCCGGACTCTCGTTGATGAAACCAGGAGCGGTCTATGTTGTTGGAGGCATTCAAATAGCCGTCGACGTCATGCCGCGTCACCGAGAACCACCCATGAACGAACAGACGCATCTCCGCTGTTTGTCATTCTGATACCCATCATCGCTGGGCGGGCCCTTCGCGCAACCAGGGCGCCCTGCGCCGGTTTCCATCCCAAAGTTGCACTCGGCGCTCCTGCGTCGCTTATTTCCTCGCGAACTTCTGGATCGCTCCCGGTTCCCCAAGTTGCACTCCGGCCCCTCATACCCAGCGGTAATTCCTTTATCAGAACGACGCCCAGATTGAACGGGCGTAGACCGTTTCGCCCAGTCGGTGAAGGAGAAGGAACATGGAAAGGTTCACGATCGAAACGCCTGCAGACGTACTCAGCTTCATCGGACACACCCTGGGGTTCTGGCCCCACGAGAGCCTCGTCTGCGTCACCCTCGTCGACAACCACGTCGGGGCCACCCTGCGCGTTGACCTGCCGAAGCCGGGAGCGGAGATCAGCCACGCTCGAACCATCGCTGAATACCTGGCACACGACGGTCATGCGGTTGGCGTGATTTTTGCACTATACACATCGATGCCCGCCGAGTCCGGACAGGCAAGGCCACACGCCGCAACCATCGCGGCACTCACCGGTTCCCTGGCCGAGCAAGGAATGTCCATCCGTGACGGGCTCCTCGTAGGAGACGACACAGTGTCGCCGTACGACAGTGATCCCCCGGGCAAACCGTCCCTGCCCCTAACATCGATGCAGGCCAGCCAGATCAACGCCGAGTTCGTCTACCGCGGCAGCACCATCGCCCCAACCAATCGCATTGCTTTGCCGGCTTCGACCGAAGACTTCCAGACGGCGGACGCTGTCGAGAGTTGCGCGAAATCGATGCAGAAACTGGGTGTCCGAGATGCCACGGACAGAGCGCGGGCCCTCTGGAAAGAAATGCTGGAAGCAAAATCCTTTCCGACCGATGAGCGAATCATCAGGCTGATCGCGAGCCTCCAGTTCCCCACTATTCGGGATCAACTCATGGCGGACATCCCCGGAATCGACGAACCCATGGACCGCGTTCTCCTAGCCCAGACGAACAGCAAACCGCACTGGGCACGGGTCGAGTGGGCAGAGCAACTGCTACTGCACGCATACACGCGCAGCAGCACCCCACATTCCGCCCCAATCCTGACCGCTATTGCCTTCATTAGCTGGTGGGAGGGCAGAGGAAGCAAGGCTCATCAGTACCTGCAACTCGCCCTCGAGGCCGACCCTGACTACCGCCTGGCCAGGCTCGGTGACCAGGTGATCGGTCGAGGAACGGTGGCCGGCTGGACCATGGACAGGAACACGGCGTACCGGAATCGCGGACTTGGCGCCTCGTGAGCACGCACCGAGAAGTCGAATCACGCGCGGAACCCGAAATCAGACTGACGCCACACGATTTCTGAGCCACTCGAAAACCGCACTGTCCCACCCCTCCGGGTCGACGTTCCACTCCTGAGTGTGCTCCACAGAGGGGAACGTCACCATGGTGGCTAAATCAGGATGGCGGTCGACGAACCGGCGGGAAACCGCGAAGGGAGTTGACCGGTCCTTCTCGCTGTGGATCACCAGTACGGGAAGGCGAAGTTCGTCGGTTCGTCCCACCCAATCCAAAGCCTTCAAATTGAGCGGTGTTTCCAGCCCGGTGATCCAACGCAATCGAGGTGACTTCAGAATCTGCAGCCCGAGGTCTGCACTCCAGCGCGGAAGCTTGCTGGATCGGGCGTTGGCCATCAGCGTGCTCGTCCAGTCGACGACCGGCGCATCGAGAACGAGCCCGGCAATGCGGTCCCGGAACTGCGACTTCAGGGTGAGCTGAAGTGCAATGGTGCCGCCGAGGGACCACCCGAACAGCACAATCCTGCTTGCGCCATGATCCATGGCGTACGACACTGCTGCTTCCACGTCGTGCCATTCGGACTGCCCCAGGTGGTAGCGGCCATCCGCCGACGCCGGCGCTTCCCCATCATTGCGGAATGACACTACCAGCGAGGTGTAACCCAGCCGATTCGCCACGGGTACCCCACGGAGCGCACCAGGTTTCGTGCCCCCTAAGCCATGAATATGAATGGCCCACATAGCGGAATCTCCTTTTGGCGTCGCATTTGGTGAGAACTGCCAGGCAGGCGCACTGCCGTTCTTTACTGGAATGACCACGTCGTGGAAGGGAAGGCCCAGCGGATCGGGCGTTGGGTAGACGTACCCGCTCCAGATCCCGGCCTTGGCGCTCGTCAGGTCCCCCGAGTCAACCCGTTCAACCAGTCGCGTCACCGTTCCGGCGGGAGCGGGCCCTGCGCCGTCGTCGGTGGCCACGATCTCTCCGATGCAGGCGTGACCGGCTCCATTCGCAAACCAGATGCTGTAGCGGCCCGGGACCGTGGTCCGGGCCGATGCAGGCAGTTCGATCAACAACGAATCGTTGCTATCGCGGAAAACCCTACGGATTGGCAGATCCTCGACTCGCCGCGAGGTGGGCAACACGACTTGACGCGCGAAATAGGCCGACGCGAGAAGTACTGCGGCGCCCGCCACGACACCACCCATGACCACACCCGCGATGACCCTACGCACCGCCGTCGTCCTCTGGTTCTTTCATACGGTCGTCGATTACTTGGCGCAGACGCAGGAGCGTGACGGGGGAAATCTCTTGGAGTTGCCTGGCTGCAAAATTTCGGACCCGGTTTTCCCTTAGCGTCCGCAACAGCTGTAGTTGGGCATCAATCAGGTCTGGAATCTCCCCGGTGTCGTCGAGGAGATACCGGGAGTCAACGCCAAAATATTCGGCTAAATTTCGCAGAAGCGCCGTGTCCGTCGCCATGGGACCGTCACCACTGCGCATGTAGGCCCACCGGGAGCGGGACAAGGGTGTTCCCCGTTCCTCCATATGCCGGCTGACTTGGGGATAGGTCAACGGTGACGAGCCTTGAGCCTCAAAAAGATCAAGGAGGAGATTCAACTTCCGCGCAAGGCGTGCTTGCGGCGTTTCGGCGAGCCCGCCGTCGTTGGCTGTCACGACTTCAACACCCTTTTGATCGAAGTACCGACTCTCTCCTGCCCGGGTCTGGACTCCCGGGTTCCGAGATACGCCTCCGCTTCAGCCAACGCATGAATGTCTCCCTCCCCTAATGACTTCACGAGCTCTGGGTCGACCAAAAGGGCGTCCTGAATCTCGACTATCGTCCGGTGGAGACGCTGCTTGGCGACATCACGCGGGCAACCGGCCGCCGAAACGTTGAGCCGGACGCCGGCGCGAGCCGCGGTGATTCGTTCCCAGGGTTCAGCCAGGCGGTCGAGGAGGACAGCGGCGGTCCGCGAATCGGACCTGTGTTCGAGGCCACGTGCGACGGGCGGCATGGCAAGTCCGATGCAAAGGAACGTCATGGCTCCGAATAGTGCGGCGTCGTACACGTAAGAGAGCCGCCGCATCGGGTCAATCTCTCCCATCAGGTGCAGGACATTCATGCCCAGCACCGCAAGAACGAGCACCACGGCCAGGCAACAGCCAATACCAATGAAGGTGAGTGCGAGGCGGAAATACGGTCTTGCCATTTCGCCGCGGAACTTGAAGCACGTATAGCCGGTGACGGTCACAACAGCCCCAAGGTAGAGGAACTGGATGCTTGAATACGCGGCAGCCGCCCACTGGCTGCCAAAGTCCTCCATAAAAGAGGTGGACGTCCGCGAGGCATCAACCAAGCTGAAACTGATAATCAGTGCCACGCCGACCAATCCCAGAAAAATGAGGCCGACCCTGTTCCGGCGTTGCGACGTCTCGCCGGGATCGGCAGCCCGCAGGACCGCCTGGGACAGGAAGAAGATCCCCACGACCAGAAAGATGTTGGACACCAGGTCCAAGATATTGCGGGCGCCGAGAAGCCGGTCCCCCTCGAGGTAGATAACGTCGACGTTCAGGGTTAGTGCGGTGGCAATGGTCACGGCGGCCGCCATGACGCTGTGGTCGCTGCGCCGCTTCATGCGCGGAAGGAGGCAAAGGACCAGGCCCCAAATCATTGCGGCAACAAAGAGTTGGATCACCCCAGGATCCTTTCAAACGACCGGGGTTCGATAGTGCTGTCCCGAATTGCAGCGGCAAAGAGATCCGCCAGGGTTTCGGCAGCGGCTTCGATGTGATCCAGGAAGTCGCTGCGCCCGAGAATGCGTGAGACCTTCTCCCCGGAAAGATTGGGAAATAGTGTCTCGGCGTAGTTCGCGGACACGACGGCCTCATCGTGGCGGAGCACCATATGTCCAAGTTCGTGGAGGATGAATTGCTGGCGGTGAAGCGCCGACTGTGTTGGCGCGTGCAGGATGATCTCCCGAGTGTTCGTCGACAGCCACAGTCCACAGATCGTTCCGCTGCTCAGCGACTCAAACACGTCAATCTCAATCCGCCGTCCGCGGACTGTCTCGATGATCGAGATCAGACGGTCCAAGGAAAGGCGGCCGGGCAATCTCAGCGCTCGAAAGCCTTCCGCAGCGCTTCGCCCTGGCGAATTTTCAGAATCAGCGAAACGTCCCATGGAGATCCCATCGTCTGGACTGCTGGCTCGTATCGATGCCGCTGCCCTTCAACGATCAACTCGGTCATATGGGGCAAAAGAATCGCTACCACCATTGAACGCCTGTGCTCTGGACATGTCCAGAGCACTACAATCCACCACCCTCACACCTCTGGCATCCAAGGCACTCGCCGTGAGCACGTACTCACGGCAAGTCATGTTGCAGGGTGCATCGGCGTTGATGAACGACTGTGAGCGGAAAGATCTGCGAGTCATGCGGCGAGCGCTTCGAGCCGTCACGCGCGGTGCAACGGTTCTGCTCCACGCGCTGCGCCAACCGGCAGCGTGATCGTCGACGGCGACAAGGATCAAAGAGGGCGCTGCCCGCGCCCGGTGCGGATGTTGCGCTCAACTCGGGCGCCAGCGCATCGCCCCACCCGGAACGTCCGCACAGCGCCGAGACCCGCATCGATGCGGCCCTCGCGAGAAGAAACAGCTTCCAGGAATCGCTGCAGGCGCAGCTCCGGTTCCAAGCCGTAGACAGCGAACGCCTGGCGGCCGACAACGCGGAACTACGAGGCATCATCAAGAGTCTCCGCGTCGACCTCGACCGCTCCCGAAGCGTCCACACATCCGATTCCCAGGAGTTGGTCCACCTCGCGGGCAAGCTTTTGGCTCTCGCCCGGGCCACCGGCCTTGAACTCGACAGCGCCTCCAAAGCGATATTCCGCCGGCGCGGGTGGACAGCTACCGGCCGCCATCAGGAAGCACGTAAACGATGACCATGTCCATCGCCCGACTGTCCGCCCAGTCGGGCCTGAAGTATCTTTTCAAGACCACCATGGTGGACGACCTGACGGTCACTCCCACAGATGTCACCGCCTACTACACGAAGGCGGGAACGCCACAGGGACACTGGCTTGGCTCCGGCCTGCCGGGCATCAGTCGCACCAGCGGGGAGGTCGTCTCGGAATCCGACGCCAAAGCGCTTTTCGACCACGCGGTCCACCCGGATACCGGCGCTTCCCTAGGGCGTCCGCACAGCCCACCCACTCTCGCCCAGAACAGTCACGGCCTAACCGAAACGCGTCACGCTGTCGTCGGTTTCGACCTCACCTTCAGCGTTCCCAAATCCGTGTCCGTCGTCTGGGCTCTGAGCCCCAGAAGCATCCAGGATCACATCCTCCAGACCCACCACGACGCAGTGAAGGCGACCCTGCAATGGATTGAGGAATCGGTGATCCATACGCGGGCCGGCCGCAACGGCGTCGCCCGCCTCGGCACCCAGGGAGCCATTGCCGCTGCCTTCGACCACTGGGAATCACGTGACGGGGATCCGCAGCTTCACACTCACCTCGTCGTCGCCAACCGGGTCCAGCGGGTCACCGACGGTGCGTGGGCCACACTGGATTCACGGACGCTCTACAAGGCCGCTGTCGCCGCCAGCGAGCATTACAACGGGCTCCTCTTCGACGCACTCCACCGGAATCTCGGCACCGACACAGACATCCGTAAGCCCGCCATGAATACACACAACCCCAGCCAGCAACTCACCGGTGTTGACGAGATACTGATTAGCGAATTTTCCAACCGCTCCCGCCTCATCGATCTTGAAACCGACCGTCTCATCGGCGAATGGACCGCCAGCCACGGCACTCCCCCAACCTCTACCACCACCATCAAGCTTCGCCAGCAGGCAACTCTTTCCACCCGCACCTCGAAACCGAAATCGCCCACACCACTCCATCAGCTCTCTGCACAGTGGCGCACCCGCGCAGCCGCCAAAGGCTTCGAGCCCAGTCTCGTGCTCGCGAACACCGTGCGACGCTCTCACGCAACCCCGTACCGCATGGATGACTTCACGGCCGCCTGGATCGACGCGGTCGGCTCCCTGACCCGCGAGCGTGTAGCAACGAAACGCGCTACCTGGAACCGATGGAACCTTCTGGCTGAAGCGGAACGGGTCTGCGCCGAGATCCGCTGTGATATGCCGGCAGACCGCAACGCCATGGTCGATGCCGTTGCCACCGCCGCTGAAAACCAGTCAGTTCCACTCAACGGTTACCGTTACACCGTTCCCGTCAGCGCCCCGCCCGACCTTCGATTCGCAAACCGGAGCATCTTCGATTTCCACGGCTCCCTTCTCTACACGGACACGACGACCCTCGCTAACGAGCGTGTCGTCATGGCGGCAAGGGACGACGACGGCGGACCGGCCGTGAGTGCGGCCGTCGCTTTGGAATTGCTCGCCGGCTATAAACACCGCGGTCGGTTCGAGCTCCACAGCGACCAGCGCGCGGCGGCGGCTCAGGTGCTGCTCAGCGGCAACCGGCTTGATGCCGTCGTCGGTCCAGCCGGCACCGGCAAGACCACCACTCTCGGCGCAGTCCAGACTGCGTGGGAGGCGGAATTTGGGGCCGGTTCCGTCGTCGGGCTGGCGCCCGCTGCGGCGAGCGCTGAGGTCCTCGGGCGCGAACTGTCGTTGGCCACAGAAAACGTCGCGAAGTGGCTCTACGAGTCGGTCGGACAGGGAGCTGGACATCGGGCGGCGCAGTTCTTCGAGACGGAGTATCAGCTCGCCTCCGGTGCTACTCCCGGTCCTCGGGCCCTTCGGCTCGCACAGAGAGCCGCCCGACTCACTGCCGAACAGGACAGGTGGAGGTTCCATCCGAACCAGTTGGTGGTCGTCGACGAGGCTTCCATGGTCTCAACCCTTCAGCTGGCTGCGTTGGTACAGCAGGCCCGGGAGGCCGGGGCGAAGGTGCTGCTGGTGGGAGATCCCGGGCAACTGGATGCCATCGACGCCGGCGGTACGCTCGGGTGGCTCGACAGGCAGAACAAGACGGTGCGCCTTAGCACGATCTGGCGGTTCGAACAGGAGTGGGAGCAGGACGCGTCGCTCAGACTGCGTGCCGGGGACTTCGGGGCTATCGCCGACTATGACCAACACCAACGTATCGAACACGGCTCGTACGTCGAAATGGTCGACGAGGCCTACCTGAGCTGGCACTCCGACCTCCGAGCAGGCAAGTCGTCCATTCTCATCGCGGCCGACAACGACACGGTCAGTATGCTCAACCAGCGCGCCCAGGCCGACCGCGTCATGCAAGGTTCCGTCGACGCGGAACACACTGTGCCGCTCAGCGACGGATCACGGGCCGGCCCTGGCGACACCGTCATTGCCCGCCACAATGACCGCAGCATCACCGACAGCAGCCGCGACTTCATCCGGAACGGGACCATGCTCGACGTCGTCCGTACTGGTAGGCGCGACGGCACGCTCACGGCGGTGCGCCGTGACACCGGCGCCACGATTGCACTAGGCCGGGAATACGTTGAGGCCGCGGTTGAACTGGGATATGCGACGACTGCCCACCGTTCGCAGGGCATCACCGTGGACACCGGACATACCGTTGTTACTCAGGGCCGGCTCACGCGTGAGCTGCTGTACGTGAGCATGACCCGCGGACGATCGGGAAACCATGCGTATGTCAGTGGGAACGATCCTTCGGACGATGAGCCCATGGATTCCGGAGCGCAAACCTCATGGCGCCAGATCCTTGGCGAGGTCCTAGCCGCCGAGGGCGCGGAAAGAACAGCCCACGAAGTCCGCGACACAGAGCGTTCGAAGGCGGACAGCCTGGAGCGCCTGAGTTCTGAATTTGACTACCTCTCCCAAATCGCAGCCTCCGAAGACATGACCGAGTTCCTTGAGGCCTACTCGCCCGGCAGGGCGTCCGAACTCCAGCAGTCGCCCTCGTGGGGAGCAACGGTCGCGGCGTGGCGCCGTTCGATTTGCATTAGCCGTCCAAGCACGAAGCGTATTGTCGCCACCGCATTGGATTCGAAGGAGCTCGTGGGAGACATGGCGGCCGTCGTACACTCCCGACTCCGTCAATTTCTAACTGAGATGCCCACCATTGGCGAAGATCCTTTGGCTGTACCTGTCCGCACCTCTCGGCCCGAACTCGCCAACATGATTGACCAGGTCCAAGACAGGATCCAGCAACGAATGAACCATGTCTCCCGCAACGCCCTGATGGGTGACACCAAATGGAAACAAGCGCTCATAGAGGCCTTGGGTCCAGACACACTTCCCGCGCACGCGACGAACGTTATTCGCCAGATCGCCATCCACAGGGACCGTTGGGGTATTGATGACTTCCCCCTTCCGCTCGGGCCGCTTCCTGAATCCTACGACTGGGAACAACAGGAGCAGCGCGCAAGGATCACCCGCCTTCTTCACCAAACGGCTCCATCGTCAGCCAGTTACCACCAGACTTCGAAGTCGCTTCATAACCCGATTGAGGGGAAGGCCCGGCTTATCAATGTCGGCTGGCAAATCTAAACTGGTCGAGAAGGTAGTCATGGATGCAAACCCAGCCCTGAAGCCGAAACTTGCAACACCCGCGTTGGTCCTCAGTAGCGTGGCAATCACCTGCTGCGTCGTCTTCTCTATCGAATCCGTGACAGCCAGCAGGCAGACCTCCTTGATTTTCGGGTTAGCCACTTTGGTTTCATGCCTTCTTGCGGCAGTGATCGGCGCGATCTGGTTCGCCCGAGCCCGTCGGCGGCGTGATTGGACGGTAGCTGCGAACGAAATGTGGCTCCACTTCGACGACATGAGGCGAACGCGCGGGACGACGACAGAAATCACTCTCCTCAGCGTGGATTCCCTCGACCCAACAGGGTCTTGGATCACCATAAGGTGGAACCGGTTCGACCACGTTCAACGGGCATGGATAGAAGCGTTGCCCGACCCGCTATGGACCGGATCCATACTATTGATTGCACCGGACCCTGCCCAGGTGATGCCAGGGGAACCATGGCCGTTGACCTACCAGATAAGAGCTCAAGACTGCCTCGCGTGGGCGCCGGGCAGCGTAGCCAAATCAATCTCAAAACCTCGCGGCTAGCCGACGCCTGGGTAGTGAACCGAGGCGGCCGATTCACCCCTCAATCACGGCCCAGTCGGCCTTAGGAGATGGAGGCCGGCCAGAGGTTCCGGCAACAGCTGCACGACGGCCAGCCGTTTTGTAGCGGATTCCTCATGCCGGGTGCTGCTCGGCTAGGAGAAAGACCCATGTCAAATGCCATGCGGTTACGACAACCCATTAGGTGTATCTGCACCTTCCGTGGCTGACGCTTGCGCTTCCGAACGGCGACCAGAAGTCTTCGCTCCTCAGGAGCGTGTTCGGCGTGCATGGCAGAGCGACGAGAGCCGTGACCAGGGTTAAGACCGAAATCCCGAACTTGATCGGCGCGTCGCCGTAGGTAGTCATCTGTTCCAGCCGGGCCGGGCGGGCACCTCCTGCCGCGGCCCACCTTGAAACGGATGCATGCCTTCGCGCCCGTTAGTCGGGGCTCCTGAGGGTTTGATGACAGTTTGCCTGCGCGAATTGAATTGTTGCGGGTGCTGCACATTTGAAAGACTCAGCTCGCTAAGCCGAGGAGACTACAAAAGTTGGGCAGTCCCCAGCTACAGTGGTCGGGACAGCTGACCTTGGCGGCTCACACTCGGCCAATGCGCGACCCATCCGATAACCTGATTAAAACGAAGGCTGGGAACTATGAAACTTATCAACGCCAATGTCAGAAGATACAGAAGCATCGAAGACGGAAGTTCGTTCAGCGTCGAACGTGATGTCACTGCCCTCGTGGGCAAGAACGAGTCCGGCAAATCTGCAGTGCTGCAGGCACTCTACAAAAGCAATCCCATCGAGAAAAAGGCAACCTTCGACATTGGTCTCGATTACCCGACGACGAAGGCCCGAGAGCGCAAGAACGCTGACAAAATCCAGGTAACGGTTCTTTCATACGAACTGGAAGCAGCCGACATAGCTGCCGTCGAGTCTCACCTCGGCAAGGGTGCCCTTAAATCCACTGTCGTGAAGGTAACCACGGGCTACAACTACAACGCAAGCACAACGTGGGATGTCTCCATCAATGACGCGGCTGTTGTCGCCCATTTGACGCGAGATATCGAGCTGCCGCCCTCGGACCAAGCCCGTCTCAAAGCAGCCACCAATGCCAAGAGCCTCCTCCAGATTTTGTCGTCAGTAGAGGCGCAAACTGCCGCTGCTACAGAGGTCCTGGCGACAATCAGGAGCTGGCGAGACTCACGGGCGTCCTTGAAGGCCATCGACACTTTGAGTGTGCGACGCCCGAAGTTCGTGTATTTCGATGACTACGACTCAATGCCGGGTATGGTTTCGATCCCGGACCTTGTTGCAAAGCGCGATGAAGAGACCCTGACGCGAAGTGAGCAAGCAGTAGTTTCTCTGCTCGATGCTGCAGACGTTGAACTGGAGGACTTCCTATCCCCCGAGAGTCACGAACATCTGATTAGGGACTCCGAGAATGCCTCTAACAGTATTTCAGAGGAGGTATTCCAGTACTGGTCTCAAAACCAGAACCTAGCTGTGAAAATCAACCTAATCGAGAAGGCTGAGAAGGGTGCCGTCGCCCCCTTAGATTCGGTCCCACTGCTCCAAATCCGTGTTGAAAATCAGCGGCACCGGGTCACTGTCCCTTTTGATGAGAGGTCCAGGGGCTTCGTTTGGTTTTTCTCGTTTCTCGCATACTTCTCACACCTGGAGTCGGAGTCCGAGCAGCCTCTCATCTTGCTGTTGGACGAACCAGGGATCAATCTTCATGCGTCCGCTCAAGCCGACCTCCTTCGCTTTATTGATGAGCGCCTGGCCCCGAAGCATCAGGTGCTCTTCACAACGCACTCGCCCTTCATGATTAATCCTCATGCCTTTGGAAGAGTGCGAACGGTTATCGACCAGGATGGAGCTGGCACCAAGGTCTCTTCCGACGTTATGTACGCCGACTCGGAGACTTCGTTTCCCCTTCATGCAGCAATGGGTATAGACCTTGCACAAACGCTGTTCGTCGCCCCTGATACTCTCGTTGTCGAGGGACCGTCCGACATCATTTACCTAGAAGTCCTATCAAGCGCTCTGGAAGCAGCCGGACGTGAGGGTCTAGACCCTCGATGGGCCCTCGCTCCAATTGGCGGCATCACCAAGCTACCTGCTTTCGTTACTCTCTTGGGCGCAAACAAACTCAACATCGCGGTCCTAGCCGACGCCTCACTCAACGATCAAGAGGCCGTCCAAAAACTCAGAGCAGCAGGAAAACTCGCCAACGCTGGCATCGTCCTAATCAGTGAAGTGGTGGGACGGGATGAGGCTGATGTAGAAGATATCCTCGACACTGGCTTCTACCTCAAACTGGTCAACGGGGCCTACGCCGACCAACTGAATGACCAGCCTTTGAAGGTGGCGGACCTGCCCACGGGGGACCGAGTCACCCATCGAATCGCCAGCGTCTTCAAGGAACGCGGCATCAATAAGGGCAGATTGAACCACTACTCTCCGGCCAAGCATCTTCTTCAAAAGCAAAACTCCTTGAAGATCCCATCCGCCACCTTGGACCGCGCAGAGCTTCTAATAAAGAGGATCAACGCGTTCCTTAGATTCTGAAGCTCAGGCATGGAGTCTGACGGTTAGCTGCCCGTGAGGGCCGCCCGCGGCACCCGACTGGAGTGATGACGACTTTGGGGTTCCGTGCGGACGACGACTGACACCGGTACCGCGAGTCCGCCACGAAACGCCTTCCAAAAAACCTGTCACCGGCGGCGCGATTATTCCGACTGACCGATTCCAATATGATAGTTGGCTGTTAGTTGGTCGACGAGCGCAAGGGAGTCGCTCCTCCAACGAGCAGGGCGACGTCAACGACACAACATAACCGACATCATGTT
The DNA here is from genome assembly GCF_009828605.1 of Arthrobacter zhaoguopingii. Taxonomy (NCBI): domain Bacteria; kingdom Bacillati; phylum Actinomycetota; class Actinomycetes; order Micrococcales; family Micrococcaceae; genus Arthrobacter; species Arthrobacter zhaoguopingii. Next base: position 13,594 of record NZ_WIAE01000010.1, read on the forward strand.
GTGCTCTTGCAGCGTGCCAGCGATCGCCTGACATCTCGAAAAGCTTCCGATTCGCCCCCGAATCGACTCCCGCGCCGCCGGGATCGGGGCATGTAAACACAGCCGAACTTCAGCCTCACTCGCTGTGTATACCTTCGAGCCCCGTCATTCGGTAAGGCCTCCCAAGTTCACTAGGTCATCTCATTTCCCGCCGCTACGCCGAAAGTGGGCGCCGCCACTGGGCCTTTAGAAGTTAAGTTGTAGGCCGGGGACGCAGGTTTCTCCACTCTCGCTGTCCCGGAACCGAACTGAACTTCAGCGTCTGGCCCAACCACTGCTGCGTGAGAAGAGCGTTGATACACCGCGGTGCCGAAGCGAAGGTCCGGTCCGATGGTGTCGGCGAGGATTCGGCGGGCTTCGCGGCGCTCACCGTCCTTCTCGTAGGAGCGGAATTCCAGCTCCCCGGCGATAGTGACGGGGTCGCCCTTCTTCAGCGAGGTCGCCGCGTTTTCTGCCAACGCGCGGAAGGCGGAGACGTTGTGGAAGACGGGTTCTCCGTCGTGCCAAGAGCCGTCTGCCCCCTGGAGTCGCTGGTTGACGGCGACACGAAGCTTAGCGTGGGCCACGCCGCTTTCGCCGAAGCTCAGTTCGGGATCGGCGACGAGATTGCCTGCGATGTTGACCGGGATCTTGGTGCTCATTGCCCTTGTCCTTTCAGTTGTCGGCGGGACTCTCCTGCCGGACAGAATTGGTACGGCCGTCATTACGGCCCGGCCATCCCTGGCCCGTCTACAGACGGCACGGGCTGTTCCATGCCCAGGTAGGACACTGCGGGATCGATGCGGGGTTCCACGTCAGATGCAGAGATCTTGCCTCCGAATCCCGGCGGATGGGAGATTTCGAGAATTCCCTTGCTGGCGCCGGTGACGCGACCCAGCACTGACTTGGCAATATCCGCACGAGACCTTGGCCGCCTATAGCCGGCGTCGTGAGCGATTGCGTCATTCTCCGCCTCGATGACGGCGTCAGCCCACCCGGCCAGGTAGGTGGCGGATTGCGGGCCGCGGTCGATCCCATGGGCCCTCAGCACCGTGTAGGCGACGGATTCCGCCTCGACTTCGGCCAACCCCCGGTGGTCCGCGCCGCTGCCGTAGAGTCGCCCGATCTCGTCGTCCGGTCCATGTAGTAGCACATGCCCCAGTTCGTGGGCAAGGACCGCGGTGCGCTCTTGCTGGCCCAGCCAGCCACCCACTTGAACCCGGTGTCCGGCGAAGTCAGTGAAGCCGCTTGTCAGGCCATGCTGAGCGTCCGTCACATCGACTTCGAACCCGTGTCTGTCAGCTACGGCAGCAAGGGATTGCCAAAGCTCACTCACGTCCGCACCAGCAGCGGCAACGCCGCGTGGTACCAACAGCGGTTTGCCCTGCGTCTGCGAAACGTCGAAGACTGCCTGCCCGCGCCAACCGGTAATGACGGTCTTCTTTCCATCGTCGACCGCGCCCCGCGGCAACTGATCCCCCACCGCAACACGCTGCTGGGTACCGTCGGGAGGTGTCGCCTGCTGAACTCTGGCCGTGCGGGGAGCGATCACCCAGAGTGCGCGCTCACCCCGTGACACGGTGCGGCCGTGGCGAGCCCATTCCTTATAGCCGGCCACCAGGGTTGGTTCTTCGGTGCCGCGCTGGGCCATCTGGATCATGAGCAGCGCGACGTTGCCGCCCGAGTAACGCCACAATGTTGCTGAAGCGTCCAACAGCACCTGCCAGTGCGACGGACATTCAACGGCCTCGTCCATCATCAGATGGAGACCGTCCGTCAAGGCCGCGATGCGTTCTTCCGGTCTAATATGGGCATTGCCGGTATCGCCACCGTGGAGGGCGGCATCCACTGTCCCATCGCGGGGCGCGTGATCAGTTCCAGGGGCCATGACGGGCGCCCTCCATACTTCTAGAAGTACCGCCGGAGCACCGTGCGGATACCTGTTCATGTCCTGTAAGGCCCGAACAGCATGACTTCAGTGGTCGTCACCGAACTGGTGGGAATCGGCCTGCCACTCGACGAAGCCAGGCGCATTCAACCGCAGGATTCTCAATGTGGGCTCCTTGTGCGCTTGAAGGCCGACGCAGCCTGCCGTCCGGGCATGGGTCCGCAGACGCTCGACGGCGTGGGGCAGCCGCTCGTGAAAGGCGAGCGGACCGAAGCCGGGATCGTCGCTGGCGTAGGAGGCAAGTTCCGCCCGGTGCAGCGCGTAGAGCTCTGCAACGATGTCCGTGTGTCGCCACCAGCAATCCGGAACCACCGACGTCGTCAGCTGATACGTGGCGACAAACCATCTGACCCACACCGCCAGGTCGCTCCACACGATCACGGCCTGCGCAGCCGTCAGGTCCCGCCAACGGTAGGTCACGCCGGCCACGCTCCCGGGCGGCCGGAATGCGGATCGGAAAAGCTCGGCCGTCAGGTCGTCGTCCTCGCCTCCCGCAGAGGGAATTTCGAAGCGTTCGGGGTCATCCCGGCTCGCCATCGCCCACCTCCACCGGCGTTTGCTGCCGGAGCCGGTGTCCGGCCGCGAGAGCTTGTTCAAGCTCCAGCTTCGACCGGCCGAGTTCGGCCGCGTCCTTGCGCTTGTGCCACTCGCGAAGATCCAAAAGGATAGGGCGGGTTCGCCGCCCCAGCATGAGGGCCGTGCCAGTCGGCAGGCGCCGGATCTCATGCAGCGCCAGGACTGGGCTCTCCCTGATCTGTTCGCCGTCCTGGCGGCCCTGAGCGGACCAAGATCGGGTGTTCAGAATCAAGCTCCGCTCCCCCAGCAGCCCGGCGAGCGAACGAAGGTCTCGCTCGTCCGAGCCGCCGCCAAAGATCACCTTGATGATGGCCGAATCCCAGATGGTTGCGGCCTCCTCGATCGACCAGCCTGTCCGCGCCTGGGACAGGGACTGCAAGACCACAAGAGTGGAAATGCCGATGCCGCCACCGTCAGAGAGTGCGATGGGCAAGCCTGGCCACGGTGCCAGATTCGCAATCTCATCCAGAATGAGGGACAGCGGGGGATCCAACCTGCCCCCAGGGGCGATGAAGGCCATCTCGCGGGCAGCATTGTCGATGTCGTCGATCAGGGCTGAAAGGAACGGACCCGCCGCGGCGGCTCCGGCGCGGGTCCCAATCAGATACAGGGTGCCGCGATCCCTGATGAATGACTTTGGATCAAATTCCTCAGATTCGTCCAACGGGTCAAGTGCTGCCAGTACTTTCGGCGATGACAGCGGCGCAACAGCCGCCGAAACGCCGATCCAGGAGTTCGATGTATTCCTCGGGTCATCTTCGAGGATGCCCATGAGATCGGCCTGCCATCCCATCGCCGCCTCCGCACTGCTGAGTACCTCCAGAGCCTCACGTGCCAGTACAGGACTCGAGGACCACCGGCGAAACGCGCGGACGCCTTCCCCGGACAGTGCCGCAGCATGCAAGAGGCATTGCAGAATAATCAGCGAGCGCTTTTGCCAGGCCGCGTTTTCGCCTTTCATCTCGGTATCGGCGGAGATGACGAGTGCGCGGCGGGTAGCAATATCCGGGTCCCGGCAGCCACGGACGGGAGACCAACGAAGCGTCGAAGGCAGCCCGGACATGCCCTGCGGATCGAAGACTGTTACCGGCCTGCTCCCCTTGGCCCGGGCCTTCATGGTGACTACCAGGTTGTCGGCGCGGGTAGACGTGGTCACCACGGCCCCCGGCGCGTCAAGGATGGCATTGATGACCACGTAAAGGCCCTTGCCGGATCGTGGAGCGCCTTGGATGACCATGGACTCCTCGGTGGAGACGTGAACCGTTACACCGCGGGACCGGCCCAAGGTCCAGGCCACGTCCTCGATCCGGGCTTTAGCCAAGCCTGGACGGGTGAATTTCCCCCGCCTTCGGACGGCCCGTGCACCGAAGTCGTGGAGGATCTCGGAGCGCCGCGCGATACCCTCGCGGTTCAGGATGTCCTGGCGCAGCCACGCACCTGATTGCTTCCACCGTCGCCACGCCACGACGGAGCCGACAGCGAGCGCCGCCATCACAAGAAGCACCAGGCCGACCACCCACCACACCCCGGCGACGCCGACGTCGCATCCCTCTGGTTGACCGCTTATCCAATCCATTCGGCCCACAACGAGTCCGACGGCGGCGGCCGGATTGAATTGCGGGGGTTGACTGCCGCCGCAGCGCCAGAGCATTTGGAGGTGCGCTGCGCTTTGGACGAGGACGCACAGGCCCACGTAGCCGGAGGTTGCGACAAGGCCGGCCGTGACGAGGGGGGTGCTGTCTCCCGCACGCCGATTCATACTGGCCTTCAGATCATCCGGTCGTCGGTGCCGAAGACTGCAAGTTCATCGGTGGTGACGCGGTTGGCGACGATGAAGGAACGGTTTCCGACTTTCCAGAGCCCGACGCCCTTGGGGAGGTTCTCCACGTGATCGCATTCGGCTTCTGACAGTCCCAGGGCCTCCTTGGTCAGGCGCATGGCATCGTGCTTCTGTCGGTAGATGATCCTGGTGTCGGCTTCGGTGAGCAAGCCGAGTGCCTTTTGGCGGTGGCCGCTGGTGCTGTCTCCGATTTCATTGAGGTCGGCGACCTTGTGCATTATGAGCAGATTCGCGATGCCGTAAGTACGGGCCAGCCGCCATTGTTCGCTCATTTTGGCGAGCATGTACGGGTCCGCCAGCATGCGCCAGCCTTCGTCGTAGACCACCAGCCGCTTGCCGCCGTCGGGGTTGGTGACGGCGGCCTCCAGCCAGGTGGCGCCGCACGCCGCGGCGAGGGACAGCGCCTGCTCCGAGGCGCCGATCAGCGCCGATGTGTCCATGACCATCATCGGAGCATCGGCGTCGAAGGAGACCGTGGAGGGTGCGTCAAACATGCCTTCCAAGTCGCCGGACACTGTGCGCCGCAACGAGTGGCTGACGGCTTGTCCTCCGTCCTTGCCGACCAGCCCAATGGTGTCTCTAGAAGGGTTCAGCAGGTGGTCCAGCACCATTGGCAGGGTGGGGTTCGAATTCTCGGCCACGGTTTCCATAAGCGCCATGTCCAGGGCTGTGTGCTCGACCGGATGCAGCGGCATCCCCTGCCGCATGAGGGACACCAGCGCCACCAGCAGGTAGCGGCGCCGTTGACGGACGACGGCCTGCCACTGAGCTTCGCTCAGCGCACTGGACCGCGGGCCGGCGTCGAGTGGATTGACCCGAGCCGCCCGTCCAGGACCCACAGAAATAACCTTCCCACCGACGGCGTTCGCGACGGAAACCCACTCGCCCTTAGGGTCAGAGGCGACAGCAGCCTTCCGACCCAGCGTAATCGACCGGGCCACCAGAGACTTTCCGCACATGGATTTCCCGGTTCCCACGGTGCCGATAACGACGATCGACGGGCCGCTGATCACTCCCTTGTCATAGAGAATCCACGGATCGTAGGAGAACGCACCTGAGCCAAAGACGTCTGTACCAATGTAGGTCCCCTCGTGACCCAGGCCGGATTCAGTAATGAACGGGTATGCAGCGGCGAAGGTCATAGTGGACGCCCGGTGCGGTGCCGGGCGCAGGCGGTGCGGCCCGCGCAGGGAATTCCTTTCACGGCTCCCCCAGTCGCCGCCGGGCTCGCGCCTGTCAAGGCTGGCGCCGACCGTCTCTCCTAAGCTGCGGAGTGCGGATTTCCATGGATGGATGTGGGCGTAAGCGTCCTGTCGGCGTCGTTCCTTCCGCTCCTGGCGGTTCCCGCCGGCGGGCACGTACTGAACCGACTGGCTTGTCCTCTTCACCGCAGTCCCCGCCCAAACGGGAGTGCACCGGCAACGAAGGCAGCCCATTGCTGACCGGCCAGCAACCGCAGTTCGACGAAGGCTCCCGCCGCCGCCGACTCGAGCTCTTGCCGGTGTCGAGCTAGGTCCTCGAGGGTGCCCGCCGTGATGGTGACGTACGCGGCGGGCCGTACGTCTCCATGACCGGCGACGATTTCTTCCTCCCGCTGGGTGACCTCTTCTTCCTCTGCTCGCTGCTCCCGGGTGAGCGGCTTATCAAAGCGGGTGTTGATCCGCCGACGCGTTTCGTGGGCCTCCTGAGCGGAGCGAATGTCCCGCAGCGCCTCGGTCGTGGGTACGGCCCGGATCACCTCGGTTACCGTATGCCGGAATTCGCCGACATATATCAGGGGGTGGAGGAATCCCGGAAAGACCTTCTGCCGCGGCCATTCGGCAATCCAGAACGTTTGATGAAATCCGGAGTCGGTGCGCACATACGTCCAGTGCTCATCGACGGCCATTGGCGCGGCAGCCCCTCCGGGCGCCTTGAATCCTGTATCGTTTTGGGGCGCCCGGGGCGTCGTGCTGACCGCGGACTGCCGAGCCGGGGCGGCGGGGTCAAAGGCGCCCCGCACGACATCGAGGACGCCTGTCTCCGAAAGCCACTCTTCAACCCTCACATTGTGAGTTCCCAACGCGGTGGTCATAGCCTCGATCTCCAGCCGCACCACCTGTTCGATGCCGGCCAATCCACCACCAGACTCCTTGATTCGACGTCGCGCTTTGCCGATGTCCAAGACAAGGGCGAGCAGGAGATCGTGGCTCATGGCCGACCCCGCTGCGGCAACGAGGTCCTCGTACGCACGCTGCCCCCAGCTGAGATCGCCGGTGTTTGCCACTTGCTTTGGGGCGGTACGTTCATAGAAATCCCGCAAGGCTGACGAAGGATACGGGACGGTATAGTCCTGCACCGCTATTCGCGCGACGTTGCTGCGCTGGGCCATACCTGCCTGTACGCGGGACCAGGCTTGGACCGCCCAGGCCTTGTCATCGGAGTCCAAGAGCGCAAATGACTGGGTGCTGCAGCGCAGCACGGCGATTGCTTCCCTGCCGCGGGTGTCCACAATGAACGACTCACCGGTTGAGGTCTGACGAAATTCCAGGTTTCCCAGTCCGCCCGGCAGTGTCAGACACCCCCTCAGGGCGGGGCGCTCCGGGTTGGCCAGAAAGCGGGTCTGCTTGGCGGCCAACCGGTAGGAGAACACCGCTACATGCCCGACCCATACCGGGTAGGGAATTCTCGAGTACTGCAGCAACCCGAGCAGGATGAGCAATAACCATAATGGTCCCGATGCGAAGAGCCCGACCGGTCCACGGACGGCCGAGGCCGTACTGGCTACTAGGACCCCGGCCGACATCAGCAACAGCTGATACCACTTCAAGCCCAGGAACAAGCCGCGGCGCTCGTGCCTGGGGAACTTGACGGCTTCGAGGGCGCGTGAATTGTCAGACATGGGAATCACCGTCATTCAGGTGCTGGACGACTGCTTGCTGTCGGAGGGGCGGACGGGGCGGTGTAGCCATCGGAGGTGGCGGGGAGGCCGGTGGCGGTGTCGATCGAGTGACCTCCGGAAAAGCCGATTGGCTCGACTGCTGGGGCTGCTCGTCACTCGCACGCACACCCGCTCCAGCGCTCGATGCACCTGAACCCGAATAGGTCCCACGCCCGCCTTCGCACGCCCGGGGCGACGGTCGCCCGCTAACCCCGGTGCCGGCGTTGAGCATCAATGCGGCGCCATTACCCTCGGGGGTCTGTGGCGACATCGCGCCAGCCTGTGTTGGCGGCAGTGACGCCGGGGGTGGCAGCACGCGGGTGGGAAACTGCGGTCGGCTCGACTGAATCGGACGAGTCGCGGAGGAGTGTGAGGCCAGGCCCGCGATCGTGAAACGGCCGCCGGCCTGTCTGCTGATCTGCCGGGCGGCAAAGCCCGAGCTTCGCGAGAGTACGTGACCGCCTCCTGCAGTTTGTGCGGCTGCTGCAAGCTCACCGCCGGCGAAACTAACCAGACGTAACGCCATGAGCGGAGCACCACACGCCACGGCCATACCCACGACGCCGGCTGCCAGTCCTGCGAATGACTCTGACTCGGCAAAGAGCTTGATGGCTACAGCCAGAACGGTTGCGGCCAAGGGTTTCGCGAGGAGCAACGCGACGACAATCTCGCACCACCGCCTAGCCCACGATTGCGTCCTTTCCCACGGTATGAGCATTAGAGCGACCGGCGCGACTGCGGCGAGCACGATGAGTGCAAAAGACCGAAAAATCATTGAACACATCAGGATGAACGCAAGAACCCAGACAACGATGACTGCCATGGCGGTGACGACAACCGCTCCGACCGCGCCTTGACTCGACCCCGGAGCCAACGCGATGACGTTCCAGTCTCTGCCGGTGCCGGGAGGAGCCTTCTCGAAGCCGAAAAGCCTCATGAACAGCAGGTAGGGATCCGTTCCCATCGAGCCAAGAAGCGCCTCCGACGCCGAATCACTGACCTTGGTGAGCTGGCGGACCAAGTACACCGCACCTGCCACCATGGGGACAGCGGCAGCCCCACCTATCAGGGCATGCACAAGACGGCGGGGTTGTTGGCTGATCAAAGCGGACAGCAGTTGGAGGGTCATGACAACGACAAGGGGTGTCATCATGACGACGACCCACCAGCTCGTGAGCCCTTCGATGGCGGTCCACTGTGAGTCGTCCACGTCTGAGGAGCTGAACGCGCCCGTGATGAAGGACCAGATCCAGGAAGCAATATTTTGGAGAATGTTTGCGAAGAGCGATGTGATTGAACCCTGGATCCCATCGTTTGCTTGGGAGGCGAGCCCGCAACCGGGCGGCCACCATCCATTGAGATCACATTGGAGCGGCATGACAGCTCGGACCTAGAATCCCAGATTGAACGCAGACTGAGACCAAAGGATGTAGCCGTTAATGCCACCTAGGATGGCTGCCACGGGCCCCGTCCAGAGCAGGATCATGCCCCCGCCGGAGGCCAGGCGCGACGATTGGCTCAGCTTGCCCGCCAACAGCATCGCGGCTCCGATGATCGCCACAATCGCGATGACTATAAATGCCCCGACGAGTATGCCGCCGCCAATTTGTTTCAGCGACTCCAAAAACGGGAAGCTGGGGTTCGGGACAATTCCGGGATCAACAGCTGCTATCAACATCGCGCGCTCCATCTGTCGTCGCAGGGAATGGATCTTTTGGGCTCACGAGTACATAGGGGCTGCGCGGCGGGGCGACATGACCGCCCCGGACACCCCGCACGGGAGCTTCGCCGAAGATCCATTGAGAGGGACTACCTGCGGTCGAGATACGTCGCCCCCGCTATGTGTGAGGGCGTGCCGATCGCGTTCCCGATTGAAGGCACTGGCGCTGAAGGGCGGAAGCTCCACGCACCACCAGCTGCTTATTGATCGTGCCGGGCCCACGCGATCTCAATCGGTTTTAGGTGCTTGGAAGATCGTCACGTCAGGCCAAGAGATCGAAATACGCAGTATCTGTATTCCAAGCTATTGGGTGCAGCAACGTACCCACTGTGGGATTCAGCGCGCTGTACATCATGCCGTCACCCGCGTAGATGCCAACGTGCCCCCAGTCGGATGGACCCTTTGCGTTCTGAACCACCAGATCTCCCGGGCGGGGGTTCTCAGTCCGTGTTCCGACCCTCCATTGCTCAACCCGTGGCAGGTCGACCCCAGCCTGCCGGTAGATCCACTGGACATAACCGGAACAGTCCCATGCTTTGAAAGCCGTGCCTCCCCACACGTAGTCGCCCCCAACTCCTTTTTCGGTGAACCAAAGGATTCGTTGGCGGGTTTCGCTCAGGCCTATGGGCGCGGCCATGTCTGTCGCGGAATCCGCCGTTCGAGTGCACATTGCGGGTGCTGTTCTGCCGTCGAGCGCCTCAACGATCGCCGTTGCCTCGGTCTCCCACCGCGCGTACAACTCTGGAAACGCCGACACCTGAACAGCTTGCGCAGCTTGGCCTTTTTCCATGGACTGCCAATCTCGTATATCCAACAATCCAGGCGGACTGCCCCGGTTGGGGCCCGCTGGTCCTCCGTAGAAGGCGCGCACGTTGTACCTGGGATCCATCAACTGCTCGACCGTGCCCCAGCCAGCCGCGGGACGTTGTTGGGCGGTACCGAGCGAATCGTGGTCACTGCCGAGACCGTCATGCGGATATTCGCGCGAGGCAGGAACGTTCACGTTAGCGAGGACCCTGAGCCCGGATTCCTGCAGAGCCATCATGATGGCGATGATCTGGCCTTCTCGGGGAACCCCCAATTGCCGGCCGATGGAAACGTAGTCCCCCGCAATGGCCATCTGCCTGGCTGTCACACTGACCGGGGCCTGGCTTCGCCTGCGGTCACTCGGGGCGCCCGCTTCACGCGCAGATGGCCGAAGCAAGCCGCCCTCCAAGCAGACGGGCGGAAAGTCGGCCATGCCCGAGCCGATCATTGCCACGGCGGCACTGAACGCCATGGAAGCAATCAGGATCAGGATCGAGGCCGCGGCCAACGAGACCCGCTTAAGGACCCCACGCTTGACCACGCCAGCAGACGCCACGGCAGCTGGCATCAGTAAATAATCCTGCTCGGCGTGGTGTAAAAGCCAACCATCGCGCAGTGGCCCCTAGGTGCCGTCACCGCCGGCGGACAGTTCACCATGACGCTGACAGGGGCCGTGTAGGTAGTGCGAGCAGAAGTCGATTGGTCCAGAACGCGTACAGAGGCCGTGCACACATGCAGTCCCGCCCAGGGCGCTGGCCGCTCCTGCACTTCGGCGAGCTCACTGTCACAATGCAGGGATTCAACCGTGGCCGACCGGAACGCCTGCTGATCCACCAAGGTCGCGTAGCTTCCCGCATTGACTCCGGTGGCTTCGAACTCCTGAACCAGAACCGCCAAGGGATTGGACCCGTCCGGCAACACCTCCCACCAGTCACGGAGCCGTGAATAGACTTCCGAATAGGAAGACGTTCGCGTGTCCCAGGTGTAGATCGCCGTCGCTGCCGCGGCGGCGAGCGTGCGGAAGTCAGCAATGCGAGGTGGGTCCCCTGGATTAGCAATCACAGGGTCAGGAGCCACCGTCGGGGATGGCGCCTTCGCGGCCGTGGAAGCGCTCGCTGCGCTTGATGGAGTGGGTTCAGGCGACGGCGGTGTAACCGGAGCCGCTGAGGGCCCGGTCGACGGCCCCGTAAAAGCGAAAAGCACCATGATCACACTGAGCAGCGCTATTACTGCGATCCACCACCTGTGCCGCCCGTTGGGACCAGGCAGAACCCTTCTTCGCAATACGAGCATTCGGATGTCCTCCTCGCCTGCTCATGGCGAAAGAACCGGTCCACAACGTGACTTAGAGGGCAGCCCGTGTTCCAGAGCGGATAACTCTCCATGCCGCTTGATACAACCGGCGCGCTGAGCCGATCTGGACAGCCAGATAGCGCTCGGTGACGCCCAACTCGACTGCCAACGCCTCCAAAGCCCTCTTTCTGTCGCTTCCTCGTAGGCCGGGGCGAACGATACATTCGGCAGTTCTGCGGAGTACCGGTGTGGGCAGGCACCGTGCTGCCTGCTGGCAAAGGTCTCCGATGTTCCGGACGGCCATAGGCTCAACTTCGAGTGCGTTCTGAACAGTTTTCGCCGTCTGGCGCACCACTGTCACCGCGTGCCAGCGCCGACGGTCCTGCGGTGATGGCGGACCGTATTGCCGCGGCCCGGTGAGACTATCGGCGGCAAGGTCCCAAACTCCTGTCGGCACGCTGACCCGGGTCAGTTCAATGATCGTTCGTGCCCACTGCTGGTCAATTATCATTTCGGCACTTCGACCTTCGCTCCGGTCCATGCCCAGCACCGCTGAAGAAACAAACGAGGTCGGCCCGTCGGCATTCCCTGCTTCGACGATCAGCGGGAGCGTCCGGTGGTTCAGCTCCCGACGTACGTGCGCGGCGCATACATTCGCGCACACACCTTGCACCCACGCCTCGAACGGAACACCGGAGAGCTGGCGATAACGCCCCCGAGCCACGCCATTCCATACCGCGATCCGGACGTCCTGCATGACGTCGTCCACGTCGCTAACCCGACCGATCCGCCGCAGACGCGAGACCACATACGGTTGAACCCCGTCGACGGCAATCATGATTCGATCTACCGGGACTGCAGCTGCTGCGGGCCCGGGAGCACCCTGCAGCGAGATATCAATATTCGCCATGATTGGCTGATCTGGTGGTTCTTGACTTGCTCTGGCTTCGACTCGCATGGTCTTCACCGCTTCAACTCAACGATTCCGATAAATTTCAGCGTCGCCACGAGCAACGCCCGAAGAGTGGCGGCACCAACTGGGGCCGACCACTGCCGTGAGAAAGCTATGCAACCTATTGTCAAGAATACTTTAATTATCGTCAAGACTGCCGGTCTTACTTTTTCTGGATCGTTCGGCCAGAATGGATCCATGCCTAGGATCACGCAGCCTCACGACGACGCTTGGTCGAGCGACGTCGAGGCCGCTGTTGCGACGTTTGGCAACAGGTCACGGAATGAGATCCTCCGCTACCTTTCGTCGCACGGTCCGGCGACCCGCGGTGACATTGTGGCAGCAGTGAGCGCCGGTGAGCCGAGCGTGGCCAAACACCTGCTTGCACTTGAGGAGGCCGGCGCCATCGCGGTGGACCTCGAGGCCGGCCGACGGCACGGGCGGTCACCGCGCTATTCGGCCAATCCCACGCGGATCAAGGAGTTGCTGGCGGCCCATCTTGAATATCTTCTGGAGAACTAGCTGCACCCCTGTCCGCTCCGGGATGGCGATCAATGTCCACGTTGAGGTATTCAGTGATGGCTTTCAAGGTTTCCGGGGAGACATCCCCCAACGTCCGCGCGGCGAAGGTTTTCACTCTGGCAGCACGGAGGGCCTTGACGAACTCGAGTTGCGAATCGATTCGCTGGGGTAGATCGGCGTTGTCGCCGGCCAGATACGAGGGATCAACCTTGAAGATTTTGCACAGCTCTGCCAAGAGCACCGGATCGCTAACCAGGCGCCCAGTACCCTCCTTCATATAGAACCAGCGCGCGCGGGACAGCTTGATTCCCCTCCTGTCGAGCTCGACTTGGACCTCACGGAAGGTCACGGGCCTGCCACGTTCGGCAGCCACGACGTCAAGCAACAGATTGAGACGACGAGCCAGCTGGGCCTGAGGGGACAACTGGTCCCCGCGGTCTGTCTCCTCCATTCTCACTGTCCCCCTCCCAATGTCATTCGGGCCGGAAGCCTGGGCAGGCGCCACAACTCCCTTTCGCCCAGTATCGCGGGAGTAGTCCGGCGCGGCAATCAGCTGCCTCATCCGAGAGCTTACGGAAAGCATTAAGACAAGCTCGGCCACATCGCTGACTTCGCCGATCTGCGGTTGGTTTTCTATCGGCCCATGCCCGATCCTCTCGAGACTTCACTCACGCGCTGCGGTCTTCCAACACCACATCATCCGGAGTACCCTTCGACTGTAGACCCGTCTACACGACCCTCGTTCCCCGTTCCGAGTTGTGAGCTCCCATGTCGAGCATCTTGATGAATCAAACGCGAAGCCGAATCATCCGCTTCCTGCTCAGGAACGGGCCCTCCACTTGTGGCCAAATCAGCCGTGGACTATCTGCCTCGCCCTCGGCCACCCGCAGGCACCTCGGCCTGCTCCGCGATGCCGGACTGGTGCAGCACTCGTCAACTCGGTTCAGTGCGTCCGCCGAACAGGTTCGGCTTCATGCCGCGGCCCTGGAGGCCAGCTTCCACGTCATGCCGCACTGATTCCCGGGTGCCATGAACGGGGGTAGGACGCGCGCGGACCGTCACCACAGCATCACGGAGGGATCGGACAGGGCCATGAAACTAGAGTTTTTCGAACCAGCCGAGGCCGCCAGCATTCTGAAGTGTTCCGAGGCGTGGCTCAGAGAGGGGGCCGCCAAGCGTGAGTTCCCACACGCTGTCTGGGGCAAGGGGAAGATCATCTTCACCTCTGCACACCTCACGGAGATTGCAGCGTTACGGGAAGTCCGGACCGGTGGCCCTACGGCGCGGTCCGTCCGGATGATCGGGACACGAGCGCAGGGGCGCAGCATCTCTTCTTAAAATAGCCATCCGCCGATGCGCTACCCCCGCCACACAACGGCGGAACGCTCGACGGCGTCGGCGGCATCCTGGAGCGCCTGCGGCATCAGGTGCCCGTACACCTGCTCCGTTGTTCGCGTGGATGCGTGCCCCAGGCGGCGGGAGACAGTGAAGAGCGGTACGCCGTCCTGGATCAGCCAGGACGCATGGGTGTGGCGCAGGTCGTGAATCCGGGGTGACTTCTTGAGGCCACGGGCCTGGGCCTCGGCTACTGCGGGAATCCAGTAGTGGTGCCAGTACAGCTTGTGGATGACACGCTCGCCCTTGGGCGTAGTGAACAGGAGATCCGACCCTGGACGGCTGGCCACCTGCGGGATTAGGACTTCCACCAGATGAGGATTCAGCGAAACGGTTCTCTTCCCGGCGCCGGTCTTGGTGGCACCGATGTAGTACTCGGACTCGGACCCGCGCTTCCAGGCTTTATTGATCCGCATGGTTGCCGGCCGGGACATCAAATCAACATCCGCAACAGTCACCGCCGTGGCTTCACCAAAACGGGTTCCGGTCATGACCAGGAATTCCGTGAAGGCTTTGTATCGCTCCCCCATGCACTCCAGGATCAGACCGAACTCCGCATGGGTGAGGAACCTGGCCTCGTCCTCAGCCTTTTCGCCTGACGGCAACTGCACGCCCCGACACGGATTGTCCTTCCGGTACCCAAGACGAACCGCAGTTTCCATTGCGGAGAAGATCAGCCCGTGGTTGTTCTTGATGGTCTTAGCCGAGCGTCCTTTGGTCTGCATCGTCTTGATCCAGTAGGTCAAATGCCGGTAATCGAGCTTGTCCACTGGGATATGCCCGATCACGTCCGCGATGTGCAGGTTCAGCATGGACTGATACGTGTCGATCGTGCCAACGGAAGGCCGGACCAGAAGGGCAATATGCTCTTGGACCACGGCCGCTACGGTAGGTGCCTTTGTCTGGCTGGTCACCATTGCATGCTGGGCAATTTCGAAAGACTGGTTATTGGCGTCGAGCAGCCGCTTCAGAGTGATCGCTTCGGATTCCGTGGGTAGCGTGATGCCCTGTTCCGTGCGGCGGACCGGATCCCGCCAGCACACCATGAAGGACGTCGAACCGTCCTTCTTGGTGCGTTTCCGGATGCTGGCCATGGAAAAATGCTACGCCGCTGTCCACACTTTCGGGGCTTTTGTCCACACTAGATGCAAGAAATGCCCCTGACCTGCGGGAATATCGTGCCCGAAGTGGGACTCGAACCCACACACCTTTCGATACTGCATTTTGAGTGCAGCGCGTCTGCCAATTCCGCCATTCGGGCCTCTACCACGCCCGGCAGACCCCCATTCGAGGGAGTCACATATTCATCGGTGCGCGAAACAACTCTACATGCCGATAGGCTGGATCGGAGAACCGGTTGGGACGCCTCCGACCGGTCGGTACGAAGTAGTAGCCAAGGAGCAACCGTGTCTGAATCAAAGGAATCGCCCGCCTCACGTCCCGCCCGACGGGTCGTCGTCGCAGAGGATGAGACATTGATCCGGCTCGACATCGTGGAGATCCTGCAGGGCGAAGGCTACGAGGTGGTGGCAGAGGCCGACAACGGCGAGAAGGCCGTGGCGCTCGCCAAGGAACACAAGCCGGATCTGGTGCTCATGGACGTCAAGATGCCGGTCATGGACGGCATCACCGCCGCGGAGCAGATCGCCAAGGCGCGCATAGCCCCCGTCGTGCTGCTGACCGCGTTCAGCCAGAAGGAGCTCGTTGAGCGGGCCCGTGAGGCCGGCGCCATGGCCTACGTGGTCAAGCCGTTCACCCCGGCGGACCTCATGCCGGCCATCGAGATCGCCGTGTCCCGCTATGAGGAGATCCGCGCGCTCGAGAACGAGGTGTCGGACCTGCAGGAGCAGTTCGCCACCCGCAAGCTGGTGGAGCGCGCGAAGAGCCTGCTCACCACGAAGATGGGCCTGACCGAACCCGAGGCCTTCCGTTGGATCCAGAAGACCTCGATGGACCGCCGCCTGAGCATGCGCGAGGTCGCCGAAACGATTATCAACCAGGTCAACTGATCCGGCCCGGATCTGCCGGCCCTCCAGAGACGCAGAACGACCTGCGACGCAGAAGGACCCCGCCCACCGGGCGGGGTCCTTCCGTGTTTACCGGGTCAGGCGGCTTTATTTCTTGCCCTTGACCGGCCAGGGGCCGACCTTCTCCTTGCTGGGCGAGGTGTGATCGTCGGGGCGCTGCCCGGCGTCGGTGATGTCGCCGACACGGTGCACCTTGATCGAGTTCGTCGACCCCGCCTGTCCGGGAGGAGACCCGGCAGCGATGACCACCAGGTCGTCGACCTCGACGAGACCGGATTCAAAGAGGGTCCGGTCAACCTGCGCGGTCATCTCGTCGGTGTGGGCGACGAACTCGACGAGCAGCGGCTGGATGCCCCAGATGAGCGACATGGTATTCAGCGTCGACTGGACCGGCGTGAAGGCGATCATCGGCTTCTTCGGGCGGAGCCGGGAGAGCCGGCGCGCGGAGTCGCCGGACTGCGTGAAGGTGCAGATGTACTTGGCGTCCAACTGGTCGGCGATCTCGACGGCAGCACGCGTGATGGCGCCGCCGCGGGTCCTGGGCTTGCTGCCCAGGGCGGGAACGCGCTCGAGGCCGTGCTGCTCGGTGGACTCGATGATGTCGTTCATGATCTTCACGGTTTCCATCGGGTACTTGCCCACGCTCGTCTCACCCGAGAGCATGACGGCGTCCGCGCCGTCGAGCACCGCGTTGGCGCAGTCGGAGGCCTCCGCGCGGGTGGGGCGGGGGTTGTCGATCATCGACTCGAGCACCTGCGTGGCGACGATAACCGGCTTGGCCCAGCGGCGGGCCAGTTCGATGGCGCGCTTCTGGACGATCGGCACCTCCTGCAGCGGCAGTTCGACGCCCAGGTCTCCGCGTGCCACCATGATGGCGTCGAAGGCGTCGATGATCTCCTCGAGGGCCTCGACGGCCTGCGGCTTCTCGATCTTCGCGATGACCGGAACGCGGCGCCCTTCCTCGTCCATGATTTCGTGGACCCGGTTGACGTCGGAGGCGTTGCGGACGAAGGACAGGGCGACCATGTCGACCCCGGTCTGGATGGCCCAGCGCAGGTCGTCCTCGTCCTTTTCGCTCAGCGCCGGCACGTTCACGGCGACGCCGGGCAGGTTGATGCCCTTGTTGTTCGAGACCATGCCGCCGACGACAACCTCGGTGACGACCTTGACGTCGTCAACGGCGGTGGCCCGCAGCGAGACCTTCCCGTCGTCGATGAGCAGCAGGTCCCCGACGTTGACGTCCTGCGGGAGGCCCTTGAACGTGGTGGAGGAAATTTCCCGGGTGCCCAGGATGTCCTCGGTGGTGATGGTGAACACATCTCCGCGCGACAGCGCGTGCGGGCCGTCCGAGAACCGCCCGAGGCGGATCTTGGGGCCCTGGAGGTCGGCGAAAATACCGACCGGCTTGCCGAGCTCGGCCGAGGCCTTCCGGACGTTTTCGTAGGTCTTGGCGTGGACTTCGTAGTCCCCGTGGCTCATGTTCATCCGGGCCACGTCCACCCCGGCCTCAAGCACAGCGAGAGTGTTCTCATAGCTGGCAATAGCCGGACCGAATGTTGCAACAATTTTCGCGCGTCTCATAAAACCTAGCCTAGTCGTGATTTGGGGGGTCGAATGTCAGGGGCGCTCTCAAATGAGCGCGATGGAGCGGTCGGTGGGGGCCACCGGCGCCGGGAGGCGCGTCGAGCCCATGAGCCACTGATCGACGGCGGCGGCGCAGGCGCGCCCCTCGGCGATGGCCCACACGATCAGCGACTGCCCGCGGCTGGCGTCGCCCGCCGCGAAGACGCCGGGGGTGTTCGTCATGTAGTACCCGTCCCGTGCGACGTTGCCGCGCTCGTCGAACGCCGCGTCGACCTGCTCGGTAAGTCCCGCCGGTTCGGGGCCGGTGAACCCGAGGGAGAGGAAGACGAGGTCCGCCGGGATTTCCCGTTCGGTGCCGGCCTTCGCCCGGCGGCGCCCGTCGACGACTTCGGTCTCGGCGACCCGCAGGGCCGTCAGCTTCCCGTTCTCGCCCAGGAATTCCACCGTCGAGGCGAGGTAGGTGCGCTCCCCGCCCTCCTCGTGGGCGCTGGCCACCTCGAAGAGGTTCGGGAAGGTCGGCCAGGGCTGGTCCGGCCGCCGCTCGGAGGGCGGCTGCTGCCCGATGGCGAGGGTGGTGACGGAGGCCGCCTTCTGGCGGTGGGCGGTGCCCAGGCAGTCGGCACCGGTGTCCCCGCCGCCGAGGATGACGACGTGCCTGCCCTCGGCGGAGATCTGGTTGTCGACGGTTTCCCCGGCCACTACCCGGTTGGCCTGCACCAGGTAGTCCATGGCGAAGTGCACCCCCTGGAGCTCCCGGCCCGGGATGGGCAGGTCGCGGGGCACGGTGGCCCCGGTGGCGACGACGACGGCGTCGTACCGGCGCCGCAGCTGGTCCCAGCTGATGTCCCGGCCCACGTCGACGCCGGTGCGGAACCGGGTGCCCTCGGCCCGCATCTGGTCGAGGCGACGCTCGAGGTGGATCTTCTCCATCTTGAAGTCGGGGATGCCGTAGCGCAGCAGCCCGCCGACGCGGTCGTCGCGCTCGTAGACGGCCACGGTGTGCCCGGCGCGGGTGAGCTGCTGGGCTGCGGCGAGGCCGGCGGGGCCGGAGCCGACGACGGCGATGGTGCGCCCGGTCAGGCGCTCGGGCGGGTGCGGCTCCACCATGCCTTCGGCAAAGGCGAGGTCGGCGATCGACACCTCGACCTGTTTGATGGTGACGGCTGGCTGGTTGATGCCCAGCACGCACGAGGCCTCGCACGGGGCAGGGCAGAGCCGGCCGGTGAACTCGGGGAAGTTGTTGGTGGCGTGGAGGCGCTCGACGGCCTCCCGGCCCTTGTCCCGGTAGACCAGGTCGTTCCACTCCGGGATCAGGTTCCCGAGCGGGCAGCCCTGGTGGCAGAACGGGATGCCGCAGTCCATGCAGCGCCCGGCCTGGCTCTTGAGCACCCCCTTCTCCTGCGCCTCGTAGACCTCCTTCCAGTCCATGATGCGCACCGGAACGGGGCGGCGGGGCTGGGTCTCGCGGTCGCGTACCTTCAGAAATCCACGTGGGTCAGCCACCGGTTACCTCCAGGATCTTGGTCCATACTTCTTCGCCGTCGGGGTCGAGCCCCTGCTGGACGGCGCTTGCCCTGGCATCGAGGACGGCGGCGTAGTCGCGGGGCAGCACCTTAGTGAGACGCCCGACGGTGTCGTCGAAGCGCTCCAGCAGGCTCGCCGCGAGGGCGGACTCGGTCTCCTCGGAGTGCTGGATCAGCAGCCGGCGCACGATCTCGATGTCCTCGGCGTCAAGGGGAACGAGCAGCAGTTCCCCGCTGTCGAGGCTCTGCTTGTTCATCCGGGTCCGGTCGAGGTCGAGGACGAAGGCCGTGCCGCCGGACATGCCGGCACCGAAGTTGCGGCCGGTGCGGCCCAGGATGAGGGCCTGGCCGCCGGTCATGTATTCGCAGCCGTGGTCTCCGATGCCTTCGGCCACCGCCGTTGCCCCGGAGTTGCGCACGAGGAACCGCTCCCCCACCTGTCCGCGGAGGAACATCTCGCCGCTGGTGGCGCCGTAGCCGATCACATTGCCGGCGATCACATTGCGGTCGGCGTGGAAGAGGTTGGCCCGGTCCGGGCGGACGATGATCCGGCCGCCGGAGAGGCCCTTACCGACGTAGTCGTTGGAGTCCCCCAGCAGCCGCAGGGTGATCCCGGCGGGCAGAAAGGCGCCCAGGGACTGCCCGGCCTGCCCGGTGAGGGTCACGTCGATGGTGTCGGTGGCCAGGGTGTCGAGGCCGAACCGCCGCGTCACCTCGTGCCCGAGCATGGTGCCCACCGAGCGGTCGGTGTTGACGACGTCCACGGAGATGCGCACCGGTGAGCGGTTGGCCAGAGCCTCGGCGCTCATGCTGATCAGCCGATTGTCGAAGTGCTTGTCCAGCTCGTGGTTCTGGGTGGTGAGGTTCCGCCGCGGGGTGTCCGGGCCGGTTTCGCCGCCGCGCAGAATCGGCTCGAGGTCGAGCCCGTCGGCCTTCCAGTGGTCGAGCGCCTGCTTTAGATCGAGGACCTCGGTACGGCCGATGGCCTCCTCGAGGGTACGGAAGCCGAGCTCGGCGAGGATTTCGCGGACCTCCTCGGCGATGAACTCGAAGAAGTTCACCACGAACTCCGGCTTGCCGGTGAAGCGGCTGCGCAGCTCGGGGTTCTGCGTCGCGACGCCCACCGGGCAGGTGTCGAGGTGGCACACGCGCATCATGACGCAGCCCGAGACGACCAGCGGCGCGGTGGCGAAGCCGAACTCCTCGCCTCCCAGCAGGGCGGCGATGACGACGTCGCGCCCGGTCTTCAGCTGACCGTCCACCTGCACGACGACCCGGTCGCGCAGCCCGTTGAGCATCAGGGTCTGCTGGGTTTCCGCAAGCCCGAGCTCCCACGGCATTCCGGCGTGCTTCAGGGAGTTCAGCGGGCTGGCGCCGGTGCCGCCGTCGTGGCCGGAGACCAGCACGACGTCGGCCTTGGCCTTGGTGACGCCGGCGGCCACCGTGCCGATGCCGACCTCGGAGACGAGCTTCACGTGCACCCTGGCCGAGGGGTTCGAGCGCTTCAGGTCGTAGATCAGCTGCGCGAGGTCCTCGATGGAGTAGATGTCGTGGTGCGGCGGCGGCGAGATCAGTCCGACGCCCGGCGTCGAGTGCCGGGTCCGGGCGATCCACGGGTAGACCTTCTGGCTCATCAGCTGTCCGCCCTCGCCGGGCTTGGCTCCCTGGGCCATCTTGATCTGGATGTCGTCGGCGTTGGTCAGGTAGAGGCTGGTGACGCCGAACCGGCCGGAGGCCACCTGCTTGATGGCGGAGCGGCGCTCGGGGTCGAGCAGGCGGTCGGTGTCCTCCCCGCCCTCGCCGGTGTTCGACTTCGCCCCGAGCCGGTTCATGGCGATGGCCAGGGTCTCGTGGGCCTCCTTGGAGATGGAGCCGTAGCTCATGGCGCCGGTGGAGAAGCGCTTCACGATGCTCGAGACGGGCTCGACCTCCTCGAGCGGCACCGGCGGGCGTTCCCCGCCGCGCAGCTTCAGCAGCCCGCGCAGGGTCATCAGCTCACGTGACTGGTCATCGACGCCGCGGGTGTAGGTCTTGAAGATGTCGTACCGGCGTTCACGGGTGGCGTGCTGGAGCCGGAACACCGTCTCCGGGTTGAACAGGTGCGGCGGGCCCTCCCGGCGCCATTGGTACTCCCCGCCGTTGTCGAGGCCGCGGTGCGGGTCCTCGATGCCGTCCTCCGGATAGGCCGCGGCGTGGCGTGCTGCGACCTCCGCGGCGATCACGTCGAGTTCGACGCCGCCGAGCTGGGTCTGCGTGCCGTGGAAGTATTCGTCGACGAGCTCCTGCGCGAGTCCGAGCGCCTCGAAGGTCTGCGCGCCGCAGTAGGAGCTCACTGTGGAGATGCCCATCTTCGACATGATCTTCAGGACGCCCTTGCCCAGGCCCTTGATGAGGTTCGCGACGGCCGCCTCGGCGGTGACGCCGGTGATGTCGCCGTTGCGGACCAGTTCCTCGCAGCTTTCCATGGCGAGGTAGGGGTTCACAGCGGAGGCGCCGTAGCCGATGAGGACCGCGACGTGGTGGACCTCGCGCACGTCGCCCGCCTCGACCACCAGGGAGGTCTTGGTGCGGTTGGCGCTGCGCAGCAGGTGGTGGTGGACGGCGCTGGTGAGCAGCAGCGACGGGATGGGCGCCCACTGGGCGTTGGAGTCGCGGTCCGAGAGGACGACGAACTGCACGCCGCGGTTCAGGGCGCTCGAGACCTGCTCGCAGATCTCGGCCAGCCGTGCCCGCAGCGAAGCCTCTCCCCCGTCGTGCCGGTAGAGTCCGCGCACCCGGACGGTGAGGCGGTCCCCGTCGTCGGATTCGAGGTTGGCGATCTTGGCGAGCTCGTCGTTGTTGATCACCGGGAATTTCAGGGCCACCTGCTTTGAGCGGACCTGCCCGGTGGAGAGCAGGTTGCCGTCGGGGCCGATGGACAGGCCCATGGAGGTGACAAGTTCCTCGCGGATGGAGTCGAGCGGCGGGTTGGTCACCTGCGCAAAGGACTGCATGAAATAGTCGAACAGCAGCCGGGGCCGCTTGGAGAGCACCGCCACGGGCGTGTCGGAGCCCATGGCGCCCAGCGGTTCGGCGCCGGTCCTCGCCATCGGCCCGAGCAGGATCCTCAGTTCCTCCTGGGTGTAGCCGAAGGTGCGCTGGCGGCGGTTGATCGAGGCTTTGGTGTGCACGACGTGCTCGCGCTCGGGCAGGTCCTCGAGGGACATCAGGTTCTCGCGCACCCAGTCGGCCCATGGGTTTGCGGCGGCGACCTCGGCCTTGATCTCCTCGTCTTCGATCAGGCGGCCGATCTCGGTGTCCACCAGGAACATCTTGCCCGGGGAGACCCTCCCCTTGCGGACCACGCGCCCGGGGGCGATGTCGACGACGCCCACCTCGGAGGCCAGGACCACGAGGCCGTCCTCGGTGACCCAGTACCGCGCCGGGCGCAGCCCGTTGCGGTCAAGGACGGCCCCGACGAGCCGGCCGTCGGTGAAGGATACGGCGGCCGGTCCGTCCCAGGGCTCCATGAGCATTGAGTGGTACTGGTAGAAGGCCCGGCGGGCGGGGTCCATGGTGGCGTGGTTTTCCCACGCCTCGGGGATCATCATCATGATTGAGTGGGTGATCGGCCGGCCGGAGAGGGTCAGCAGTTCGGCAACCTCGTCGAAGGAGGCCGAATCGGACGCGCCGGGGGTGCAGATCGGGAAGAGCTCCTCGGGCGAGTCCCCCAGCAGCGGGTTCGCGAGCTGCGACTGCCGCGCCCGCATCCAGTTGCGGTTGCCCTTGACGGTGTTGATCTCCCCGTTGTGCGCGATGGTGCGGAACGGCTGGGCCAGCGGCCAGGAGGGGAAGGTATTGGTGGAGAACCGGGAGTGGACGATGCCGAGCCGGGTCTTGAACCGGGAATCCGACAGGTCGGGGTAGAACGGCTCAAGCTGGGCGGTGGTGAGCATGCCCTTATAGACCATCGTCTTGGAGGAGAGCGAGGGGAAGTAGACCCCGTACTTGTTCTGGGCCCGCTTGCGCACCCGGAACGCCATGGCGTCGAGGTTGGTGCCTGCACCGTCGACGGGGGCGAGGAACACCTGCTCGAAGTGGGGCATGCACGCCCGGGCCATGGCGCCGACGAGGTCGGCGACGATGGGCACGACCCGCCAGCCGAGCACCGCCAGCCCTTCGGACGCGGCGATTGACTCGATGCCGGCGCGCGCCGTTTCCTGCTCCTTGTCCTCGGCCGGGAGGAACGCCGTCCCGACGACGTAGGAGCCGGCCGGCGGCAGGTCGAAGTCGACGACGGCGCGGAAGAACTCGTCCGGGACCTGGGTGAGCAGCCCGGCTCCGTCTCCGGTGCCCTCGTCGGCGCCCACGGCGCCGCGGTGTTCGAGGTTGCGCAGCGCGGTCAGGGCGGCGTCGACGATGTCGTGGCCGGGCACGCCGCGCAGGGTGGCGATGACCGCCAGCCCGCAGGCGTCCTTCTCGTTCTCCGGGTTGTACAGCCCCGAGGCCGGCGGAAGCGCGGCGAAACGCTCGAAGGGCGATGGAACGGTGCCGGTCTGCCCGTCGGACGGAGCGGAGCCGGTGGCCTCCCCCGGAACGGGAGCGGTGTTCGGGTGTTCAGCGGTCATTCGAAGAGTCCTTCCCCCAGAATGGAGCGTCGGGAGGGGACGGCCTTGGCCCCAGGGCGCCCACGGGAGCCGGCGGGCGCCGGTAGTTCTTGTTGATCGAGTGTTCCGGGCAGGCGGTGGCGCGGGCGGAGACAGGTGTCGCCGTGCCGCGCTGGCAAGCCGTAGGTAGCGGCGCCGGAGGGGTGGCCCGGCCGGTACCCGGTGAGCCACGTCGGTGTGGTCCGGAAGCGTCCTTTAGGGGCGGTGGCCCGGGGACTGGATTCGGGAGGCCGAGTCCCGTGGCTCCGCCTTCGCGGGGTCCTGCGACTCGAGGGTCACTGAGGAGCCATGTGTTTCCGAAAGATTACCACGGTCATTTTCCGGCGTCGCCGAACCGTCCGCCCCGTGGACATCCGCGTCGTCCGCGGCGCCGGAGGTGCCCTCCGCGTCGGTGGCCTTCGCATCGATGGCGGCGTTCGCTCCCGCCGTCCCGTCGCCAACGGCGTCGGCGGCCGGCTCCCGGCCGGGCAGGTACACCGAGGGGGTGCCGGCCCCGCGCAGGCGGCGGCTGAGGTAGACGAGGATGGCCACGGAGACGAGGAACACCACGATGGAGACCCAGACGTTGAGCCGTGCGGTGATCCCGAACAGGGAGATCATCTCGGCGTCGTCGATCCGCAGCGCCTCGATCCAGACCCGTCCGAGCGTGTAGTACGCGGCGTACAGCCAGAACATCCGCCCGCCGCGCAGCCCGAAGCGGCGGTCGGCCAGCAGCAGCAGCGCCAACCCGGCGAGGTTCCACAGGGACTCGTAGAGGAAGGTGGGGTGGAACAGGGTGCCGGGCTCGGCGGAGGCGGGGAACGACGCGTTGTCGGCGTCGATCTCAAGTCCCCACGGCAGGTCGGTCGGCGCGCCGTACAGCTCCTGGTTGAACCAGTTGCCCCAGCGGCCGATGGCCTGGGCGAGCAGCACCCCGGGGGCGGCGGCGTCGGCGAAGGCCGACAGGCGGATCCCCGCCCGGCGGCAGCCGATCCACGCCCCGACGGCGCCGAGGGCCACGGCGCCCCAGATGCCGAGGCCGCCCAGCCAGATCTGGGGAATGAGCGAGAGGTCCCCGTCGGGGCCGAAGTAGGCGTCGGGCGAGGAAAACACGTGGTAAAGCCGGCCGCCGATGATCCCGAAGGGCACGGCCCAGACGGCGACGTCCCAGACGGCCTCGGGCCGGCCGCCGTAGCGGGCGAAACGCTTCTGCGTCAGCCACAGGGCCAGGATGATGCCCAGCAGGATGCACAGGGCGTAAAGGTGGATGGTCAGCGGGCCGAGGCTGAAGCTCGCCCACTCCGCCGGCGGGCTGGGGATCGACGCCGGGACCGGCAGGGGAAGGGCAGAGGCGGCGTTCATGAGGGGTTCTTTCCGGTTCCGGTGCTGAGGTCCTTGCACAGGGCGGCCACGGCGGGCACCCCGCCGTCGCGCAGTGCTGCCACCAGCGCGGTGCCGACGATGACGCCGTCGGCGTAGCGTGCGATCTCCGCGACCTGCGCGGCACTCGAGACGCCCAGGCCGACGCAGACGCGCTCGGCGCCGGCGGCGTGGGCGTCATCGACGACGGCGCGGGCGGCGGCGCCCACGGAGGTGCGCGCGCCGGTGATGCCCATGACCGAGACGCCGTAGACGAAGCCGCGGCTGGCCTCCACGGTGCTGCGCATCCGGGCGGGCGAGGTCGAGGGCGCCACGAGGAACACGCGGTCCAGGCCGAACTCGTCGGAGACGGCCATCCATTCGGCGGCCTCGTCGGGGATCAGGTCCGGGGTGATCAGTCCGGCCCCGCCGGCCTCGGCCAGGCGGGAGGCGAACTCGCGCACGCCCATGCGCATCACTGGGTTCCAGTAGGTCATGACGAGGACCGGGACATCGGTGGCGCTGGTGATGCCGCGGACGACGTCGAAGATCTGGGGCACGGTGAACCCCGCGGCGAGGGCCTGGACGGTGGCGTCCTGGATGACGCGGCCGTCCATGACCGGGTCGGAGTAGGGGATGCCGATCTCGATCAGGTCGACGCCGTTGGCCGCCATGGCCAGGGCTGCCTCAACGGTGGTGGGCACGTCGGGGAACCCGGCGGGCAGGTAGCCGATCAGGGCCGCGCGCCCCTCGGTGCGCGCCTTCTCGACCGCCGCTGCGGCCTTGGAGGACAGGGTCTTCACAGCTGCTCCCCTTCCTGGGCGATTTCCTGCTCGGCGCTGTCGTCGGGCAGCAGGTCGAAGTACTCCGCCGCCGTCGCGACGTCCTTGTCGCCGCGCCCCGAGAGGTTGACGATGATGACCTTGTCGCCCGCCTGTTCGCCGGGGGCGAGGTCCGCGGCCAGGCGCTGGCCGACCTTCAGCGCCCCGGCCAGGGCGTGAGCGGTTTCGATGGCGGGGATGATTCCCTCGGTGCGGCACAGCAGCTGGAACGCGTCCATGGCCTCGCGGTCGGTGACCGGCTCGTAGGAGGCCCGGCCGATGTCGGCGAGGTAGGCGTGCTCGGGGCCCACACCGGGGTAGTCGAGGCCGGCGGAGATGGAGTGGGACTCCATCGTCTGGCCGTACTCGTCCTGCATGAGGTAGGAGCGGGCGCCGTGGAGCACCCCGGGCCGGCCGAGGGTGATGGTGGCGGCGTGGCGGCCGGTGTCGACGCCGTCGCCGCCGGCCTCGAAGCCGTAGAGGCGCACGGAGGGGTCGTCGAGGAAGCCGTGGAAGATGCCGATGGCGTTTGACCCCCCGCCGACGCAGGCGCAGACGGCGTCGGGAAGCTTGCCGGTCTGCTTCAGGATCTGCGCGCGGGCCTCCTCGCCGATCACCTCGTGGAAGTAGCGGACCATCGCCGGGAACGGGTGGGCACCGGCGGCGGTGCCGAGCAGGTAGTGCGTGGTGTCGACATTGGCCACCCAGTCACGCAGGGCGTCGTTGATGGCGTCCTTGAGCGTCTGGGAGCCGTTGGTCACGGGGATGACCTCCGCGCCGAGCAGCTGCATGCGGGCCACGTTCAGGGCCTGCCGCCGGGTGTCCTCGGCACCCATGTAGACGACGCATTCGAGTCCGAGGAGGGCGGCCGCGGTGGCGCTGGCGACCCCGTGCTGGCCGGCGCCGGTCTCGGCGATGACGCGGGTCTTGCCCATGCGCTTGGCCAGCAGGGCCTGCCCGAGCACGTTGTTGATCTTGTGGGACCCGGTGTGGTTCAGGTCCTCGCGCTTGAGGAAGACCCGGACGCCGCCGGCGTGGGCGGCGAAGCTCTTCGCCTCGGTCAGCAGCGACGGCCGGCCGGCGTAGGTGGCGTTGAGTTCGGCGACCTGGGCGGTGAACTCTGGGTCGGCCTTGGCCGCCTCGAAGGTCTCCTGCAGCTCGTCGAGGGCGGCGATGAGCGACTCCGGCATCCAGCGTCCGCCGTAGTCCCCGAAGTAGGGTCCGGGCGCGTGGCGCAGGCTCTCCGGACGGCCCTCGTGGCTCAGGAAGGCCGCTGCGGCGTCGCCGTCGATCTGCGCGGCCGGCTCGGATGCCCGGCCGCCGGTGTGCTGGTGTGTCATGAGCTTTCCTGTTCTGGATCCATCGGGGCCGGCTGCTGCCGGCCGGATTCGCTTCCGGGGGCCCCGGCGGGGGCTCCCGTGCCCGCCTCAGAGCGGCGGGCGCCTCATCGCTGCTGCAGTCCGGGGAGATCGCGCACCGGCACCGCGCGGAACTGCGCCACCGCGGTCTCCGGGTCCTCCCCGCGGACGAGGGCCTCGCCCACGAGGACCGCCCGGGCCCCCTGGGCGGCGAATTGCTCGACGTCGCCGATGCCGCGGACACCGGACTCCGCGACGGTCACGGCGTCCTGCGGGATCCGGCGGGCCAGGTCGGCGAAGACCGACCGGTCGATGTCGAGCGTCTTCAGGTTGCGCACGTTGACGCCGATGATCCGGGATCGCACGGCCGTGGCGCGTTCGACTTCGTCGGCGGTGTGAGTTTCCACGAGGGCGTTCATGCCCAGTTCGTGGGTCAGGCCGAGGAAGTGCTCGAGCTGCGCGTCGCTCAGGGCAGCGACGATGAGCAGGACCAGGTCCGCGCCGTGCGCGCGTGCCTCCCAGATCTGGTAGTCCTCGACGGTGAAGTCCTTGCGGAGCACGGGGATGCGCACACTCGCCCGGACCGCGTCGAGGTCGGCCAGGGAGCCGTGGAACCGGCGCTGTTCGGTCAGGACGCTCACCACTGCGGCGCCGCCGGCCTCATAGCGTGCGGCGAGGGCGGCCGGGTCGGCGATGGCGGCCAGCGCACCCTTGGAGGGGCTGCTGCGCTTGACCTCGGCGATCACCGAAAGGGTGCGTCCGTCGCCGCGCAGCGAGCCCAGGGCGTCGGCCGCCGGTGCCCGGTCGAGGGCACGGGCGCGCACCTGCGCCAAGGGCGCCTCCGCCGTCCGGGCGCTCAGGTCCTCGCGGACGCCGGAGATGATGTCGTCGAGAACGCTCACCTAGTGGCCGTTGTTCTTGAGCTTCGATCCGCCCACGCCGTAGCCGGCCTTGCGCATGACGAAGCCGACGAGCAGTCCGGCGAACATCACGACGATCCCGATCCAGAACAGCACGGTTCCGGTCTCGAAGTTCCCCTCGGTGCTGGCGAAAATGTAGGCGAACGAGGAGATGGCAGCGCCGAGGATCATGACCAGGACGCAGGTCCACGCCGCCGGGCTGTTGCCATGGCCGATCGTCTCATCACCCATCTGGGCATGGCTCTCAGGCGAGTTCCGGTTCGTGGCTGCGGTCGTGTTCTCTGCCATGGTGATTCTCCTTCTGGGTGTCTTCGTACATTCTGCCATTACTGGCGCCGGTCCACCGACCCGCCGCACCCCTGCACGTCCGGCCTCCGGGACCGGAGTCAGCGGGTCGGGTCCTCCCCGTGCGTGAGCCGGTCCCAGCTGTCGATGTCCGTAGCGTGGGACGACGCCGCCCGGGCCGCCGGAGCCGGCCCGGTGGTCCTCTCGTAGCGCCGGGCCCGCTCCCAGTGCCGGCCCGCCAGGGCCACCCAGACCGCTGCGGCGGCCAGGAGCAGCCCGCTGCCGGCGGCCAGCCAGGGCAGGGCGGTGGCGGCGGCCGTGGCGCCGGCGCCGCCGCTGATGCCGATGGCCTCACCGATGGCGGGGGCGGCGGCCGCGGCGGGGTCGAGCGCGATGCGGATGCTGGTCAGGAGGATGCCTCCGCCGGCGATGAGCAGGATCGCCGCCACGAACCACCGGGCCACCCGTCCGGCGATGGAGACGGCCAGGGCGGCGGCCAGGGCCACCAGCGCGAAGGCGCTCACCGGGGTGGCGGCCTCACTGCCGGGGACGGCGAGATCAGGGGTCTGCACCGCCTCCCTGGGCAGGCGCACCTCGAGCCAGGTCTGGGTGGTGGTGCCGAAGGCCAGCAGCGCCACCGCCACGATCACCAGCACCACCGTCCCGCGGCGCTGTCCCCGCGGGGGCCGGTCGGCGCTCATCGCCCGGCCGCCGGAGAGACGGGAACGGAACTGCCGGCCGGACGGAGGCCGGAGGCGGCCAGGGCGGCCCGGAGCGGGGCGGCGGCCTTGTTGACGGTTTCGAGGGCCTCGTCGGCCAGGACGGAGTCGGCGACGATGCCGCCGCCGGACTGCACGAACGCCCGGCCGTCACGCAGCAGGGCGGAGCGGATGGCGATGGCCAGGTCCATGTCGCCGGCGAAGTCGAGGTAGCCGACGACGCCGCCGTAGATGCCCCGCCGATGGGGTTCGAGCTCATCGATCAGGCGCAGGGCCCGCGGTTTGGGCGCCCCGGAGAGGGTTCCGGCGGGGAAGGTGGCCGCGAGGACGTCGTAGGCGCTCCGGCCCGGGGCGAGGCGCCCGACGACGGTGGAGACCAGGTGCATGATGTGGCTGAACCGTTCGATCTCCATGAACTGGGTGACGTCGACGCTGCCCGGCCGGCAGACCTTCGAGAGGTCGTTGCGGGCCAGGTCCACGAGCATGAGGTGTTCGGCCTTTTCCTTATCGTCGGCCCTCAGCTCCTCCGCCAGCGCCCGGTCCTCCTCCGGGCCGGCCCCGCGGGGGCGCGATCCGGCGATCGGGTGGGTGATGACCTCGTCCCCGGTGACCGTGACCAGGGCCTCGGGCGAAGACCCGACGATCGAGTACTCCCTGCCGTCGGCGTCCTCAAGGCTGAAGAGGTACATGTAGGGGCTCGGGTTGGTGGTGCGCAGGATCCGGTACACGTCGAGCGCCGAGGCGTCGCAGTCGAGTTCGAAGCGGCGCGAGATCACCACCTGGAAGACGTCGCCGTCGACGATCGCCTGCTTTCCGCGCTCGATGGCCGAAAGGTAAAGCGGTTCGTCCCAGCGTTCGCGGACCCGCTGCATCAGTTCCGCCGCGGGTGCGGCGTCGAGCACGGAGACCGGCTGGTCGGCGGGCTCGGCGAGGGCGGCGAGCATGCGCTCGATGCGCGCCACGGCGTCGTGCCAGGCCTCGTCCACCCGCTCGTCGGAGTCGTCGAAGTTGATGGCGTTGGCGACGAGGGTGAGGGAGCCTTCCGAGTTGTCGTGGATGGCCATGTCGGTGACGAGGCACATGGCCAGTTCGGGAAGGTTGAGGTCGTCCTCGGGCGGGCTGGTCAGTCGCTCCCAGTGCCGGACCGCTTCCCAGCCGACGAATCCAACGAGGCCGGAGGTGAAAGGGGGAAGCCCGGGGAAGCGTTCGGTGCGCAGCGCCTCGACGGTCAGCCGGACCGCCTCCACGGGGCTGCCCGAGGTGGGCACCCCGGCGGGAGGTTCGCCCAGCCAGTGGGCCTCGCCGCCGCGGGAGGTCAGGGTGGCCCGGGACTTGGAGCCGATGAACGAATACCGTGACCAGACTCCCCCGCCGGCGGCCGACTCCATCAGGAAGGTGCCCGGCCGGCCGTCGGCCAGCCTCCGGTACACCCCAATGGGCGTGTGCGCATCGGCCAGGACCTTCACTGAGACCGGAATGACCCGGCGGTCCGCGGCCAGGCGGCGGAACTCCTCGAGGGTGGGGCTGATCGTTCCGAGCTGCTGCATCCGCCTAGCCTTCCTTGCTTCCGTCGGCGCTGCTTCCGTCGGCGCTGCTTCCGGCGTCGACGGCGTCGTCCCTGCTGCCGGTCACGGCGTCGAGTTCCCGGCCGTCGAAGCAGGTGCGGGTGCCGGTGTGGCAGGCCGCGCCGACCTGGTCGACGGCCACGAGCAGGGCGTCGCCGTCGCAGTCGAGGGACACCGACTTCACCCACTGCGTGTGTCCGGAGGTGTCCCCCTTGCGCCAGTACTCCCGGCGGGAACGGGAGTAGAAGGTGACGCGGCCGGTGGTGAGGGTGCGCCGCAGGGCCTCCTCGTCCATCCATCCGAGCATGAGCACCTCGAGGGTGTCGTGCTGCTGCACGATGGCGGCGACGAGTCCGGCGTCGTCGCGCTTGAGCGCGGCGGCGACACCGGGGTCGAGGCGGAGGGCGGGGTCCGCGGCGGTCGGGGGGCCGGACTGTGGAGAAGACATCGGAACCAATTCTAGTGCCGCGCCAACGCGCCCCGCGCAGCGTCCCCACGGAGGCCGCTTCATGCTAGCTTTTCCAGTGATGCGCTACGTAACTCCGTCCCGCGAGGTTCTGGCCGAAACGCTGATGGCGGCAGGCCCTGACTCCCCTACGCTCTGCGACGGGTGGCGGACCCGGGAACTCGCGGCCCACCTCTACCTGCGGGAGCACCGGCCGGCCCACGGGCTGGGCCTGATGGTGAAGCCGCTGGCGCCGGCCGCGGACCGGGCGGTGCGCAGGACGGCCGAGGCCGCGGCGGCCCCCGAGGACTACGCCGCCCTGGTGGAGAAGTTCCGGGCCGGCCCTCCCGCGCTGTCGCCCCTGCGGATCGGCGGGATCGCCCGGAACGCGAACCTCGTCGAGTATTTCGTCCACACCGAGGATGTGCGGCGGGCCGGAAGCCGGTGGGCGCCGCGGGCCCTCGATGAGGGGTACTCATCGACGCTGTGGACCGAGCTGATCAAGCGCGCCGCCCTGCTCTACCGGGGCGTGGACGTGGGTGTCGTGCTGGTGCGCCCCGACGGGCCCCGCCACGTGGCGCGCCGCGCGCCGGTGTCGGTGGCGATCGTCGGCGAACCCTCCGAACTGCTCCTCCACGCCCACGGACGGCGGCGGCAGGCGCTGGTCACCTTCGAGGGCCGGCCCGACGCCGTCGCGCTGCTCGAAAGCGCCGACGTCGGGCCCTGACGGATCCCGGTCTGACGGTCCCGGGTTCCCGGCCCGCCGGCAACCGCCCGGGGTCCTAGCGGACGGGGTACCCGGCGTCCCGGATGGCCTTCTTGACCTGCGCGATGGCGTCGGGAGGCCCGAAGTGGAAGATCGAGGCCGCCAGCACCGCATCGGCCCCGGCCGCCACGGCCGGCGGGAAGTGCTCCGGTGCGCCCGCGCCGCCCGAGGCGATCAGCGGCACCCCGACCGCCGCGCGGACCGCGCGGATCAGTTCGAGGTCGAACCCGTCCTTGGTGCCGTCGGCGTCGATCGAGTTGAGCAGGATCTCCCCGACCCCGCGGTCGGCGGCTTCCCGCGCCCAGGCGACGGCGTCGATCCCGGTGCCGGTGCGCCCGCCGTGCGTGGTCACCTCGAAGCCCGACGGCGTCTGCGTGTCCCGCGTGCGGCGCGCGTCGAGGGAGAGGACCAGCACCTGGGAGCCGAAGTGCCGGGTGATGTCGTCGATGAGGGCCGGCTCGGCCACCGCGGCCGTGTTGATCGAGGCCTTGTCGGCGCCGTAGCGCAGCAGCCGGTCGACGTCGGCGGTGCTGCGGACCCCTCCGCCGACGGTCAGCGGGATGAAGACCTCCTCGGCGGTGCGGCCGACGACGTCGAACGTGGTCTCCCGCTGGGAGGAGGACGCGGTGACGTCGAGGAAGGTCAGTTCGTCCGCCCCGGCTCGGTCGTATCGGTGCGCCAGCTCCACCGGGTCGCCGGCGTCGCGGAGGTCCTCGAACTTCACGCCTTTCACCACGCGGCCGGCGTCGACGTCGAGGCAGGGGATGACTCGGATTGCGACAGCCATGGAAGCCCCCTAAATCCTGCAGGCGTGGATGGTGCTGACGAGGATGGCGCGCGCGCCCAACTCGTAGAGCTCATCCATCACCTGGTTGGTCTGGTTGCGCTTGATCATGGAGCGCACGGCGACCCAGTCGGAGTCACGCAGCGGGGAGATGGTGGGCGACTCCAGGCCCGGGGTGAGGGCGGCGGCCTCGTCGACGAGTTCCTTGCGGATGTCGTAGTCCATCATCACGTACTGGCGGGCCACGAGCACGCCCTGCAGCCGGCGCAGGAGGACGTCGAGCCCGGCGGGCGCCTCGCCCTCGGCCCGGCCGATCAGCACCGCCTCGCTGCGCAGGATGGGCTCGCCGAAGATCTCCATCCCGGCGGCCTTGAGGGTGCTCCCGGTTTCGACGACGTCGGCGATGGCGTCGGCCACCCCGAGGCGGACCGAGGACTCCACGGCGCCGTCGAGGCGGACCACGGTGGCGTCCACGCCCCGCTCGGTGAGGTAGTCCCGCAGCAGCCCGTCGTAGCTGGTGGCCAGGCGCTTACCGGCGAGCTCCTCGAGGGAGGAGAAATCGCCCACCGGCCCGGCGAAGCGGAAGGTGGAGGCACCGAAGCCGAGCTGCAGGAGCTCCTCGGCCTTGACCTGCGCGTCGAGCAGCAGGTCGCGGCCGGTGATGCCGACGTCGAGGGTGCCTGAGCCGACGTAGACGGCGATGTCGCGGGGGCGGAGGAAGAAGAATTCGATGTCGTTGTCCGGGTCGACCAGGACCAGCTCGCGCGGATCGCGGCGCTGGCGGTAGCCGGCCTCGGCCAGCATGGCGGTTGCCGATTCGGACAGCGCGCCCTTGTTGGGAACTGCTACTCGAAGCATTGGGGAGTCTTTCGCTCGAAGAGGATGAGGGTCTGGGATCAGCGCCGCGGTGCGGCTACAGATGCTTGTAGACGTCCTGGAGCGTCAGGCCTTTGGCGAGCATAAGGACCTGCAGGTGGTAGAGCAGCTGGGAGATCTCTTCGGCGGCATTCTCGTTCGACTCGTACTCGGCGGCCATCCACACTTCGGCGGCTTCCTCGACGACCTTCTTGCCGATTCCGTGGACGCCGGAGTCAAGTTCGGCCACGGTCTTGGACCCGGCGGGGCGGGCTGTGGCCTTCGCGCTGAGCTCCTCGAAGAGGGAATCAAAGGTTTTCACCATGCCAACGTTACTGGGTTCCCCGCCGGGTTCCGCATCCGGGGGGCGGGGTGTGACAAAAACCTCCGCCCCCGGGGCCGCGCTTACATCTTCCAGGGGCGCAGGGCGGCCGCAGCGGCGAGGGCCGCCGTGACCGCCTCGTGGCCCTTGTCCTCCTTGGACCCGGGCAGCCCGGCGCGGTCCAGGCCCTGCTGCTCGGTGTCGCAGGTGAGCACGCCGAAGCCGACGGGCACGCCGGTGCGCACGCTGACCTCGGTGAGGCCGTCGGTGGCCGCGGAACAGACGTACTCGAAGTGCGGGGTGCCGCCGCGGATGACGACTCCGAGCGCGACGACGGCGTCGAAGTGCGGTGCCATCCGCGCCGCTGCCACCGGCAGTTCGAAGCTGCCCGGGACCCGCACCTCGGTGGTCTCCACGCCGGCCTCCGCAGCGGCGCGGCGGGCGCCGTCGAGCAGCCCGTCCATGATCTCGGTGTGCCAGCTCGCCGCGATGACCGCCAGTTTCAGCGGGGCCTCCTGCGTGCTGACGCCGCTGATGTCGATAACCGGTGCTCCGTGGCCGCTCATGGGGTTCTCCTTGGTGTTTCTGTAGGGGTTGGGGACGGCGCGGTGTTGGCCGCGGACCGCAGGTGAACGGCCAGGTCCTCGATGGAAATCAGGGGGAGGGAATGCTCGTCGGCGAAGGCCCGCAGGGCCGGCAGGCGCATCATGCCGCCGTCGTCGTGGACCAGCTCGGAGATGACCGCGGCCGGCTGCATGCCTGCCAGCTTGCACAGGTCGATCCCCGCCTCCGTATGGCCGGGGCGCTGGAGTACCCCGCCGGGCGCGGCCCGCAGCGGGAAGACGTGGCCCGGGCGGGTGAGGTCTCCGGCGGAGCTGGCCGGGTCGGCGAGCACGCGGGCGGTGCGGGCCCGGTCGGCGGCGCTGATCCCGGTGGTGACACCGGCCGCCGCGTCGCAGGAGACGGTGTAGGCGGTGCCCTTGGCGTCCTCGTTGACCGCGGTCATGGGCGGCAGGTTCAGGCGGTCCGCGGCCGCCTGCTCGAGCGGAACGCACAGCACGCCCGAGGTGTACCGGATGGTCCAGCCCATCAGCGCAGGGGTTGCCGATTCGGCGGCGAAGATGATGTCGCCTTCGTTTTCGCGGTCGGCGTCATCGACCACGACGACGGCTCCCCCGGCCGCGATGGCCGCGACCGCCTCGTCGATCCCGTCGAGCCGCACCGTGGCGGCTCCGAAGGTCACGTCGTCGCTCCGCGGGCGAAGCCGAGCAGGCGTTCGGTGTACTTGGCCAGCACGTCCATCTCCAGGTTGACCGGGTCTCCGGGCACCTTGGTGCCGAGGCCGGTCTCCGCGAGGGTGGTGGGGATCAGGCCCACCTCGAACCACGGGTCCTGCTCCTCGGGGGCGCTGACCGCGGTGACAGTCAGGGAGACGCCGTCGATCGCGATTGAACCCTTCTCGGCCGCATAGCGGGCCAAGGGTGCCGGCAGCGAGAAGCGGAGGCGGTGCCACGCCCCGAGGTCCTCGCGTTC
This sequence comes from Arthrobacter zhaoguopingii, assembly GCF_009828605.1. Taxonomy (NCBI): domain Bacteria; kingdom Bacillati; phylum Actinomycetota; class Actinomycetes; order Micrococcales; family Micrococcaceae; genus Arthrobacter; species Arthrobacter zhaoguopingii. The sequence continues at coordinate 49,076 of NZ_WIAE01000010.1, forward strand.
GCGCAGCACGCCGAGACCGTCGACGTGGCCCTGGACGACGTGCCCGTCGAGCCGGCCTCCGGCGGGGACGCAGCGTTCGAGGTTCACCGCTGCCCCCGGCGTGAGGGCGCCGGTGGTGGTGCGGCGCAGGGTCTCGCCCATGACATCGACCGCCACCCGGGCGCCGTCGAGCTGAACCGCCGTGAGGCAGACCCCGTTGACGGCGATCGAAGCACCCGGGGTCAGGTCGGTGCCAGTGGCGGCGGCCTCGAAGACGAGCACCGCGCTTTCCCCGTCGGCGGCGAGGTCGAGGGAGACGACGCGTCCCTGTTCTGAAACGATTCCGGTGAAGATGGCTTACTCCTGGTTGTGCTGGGGGGTGGACGGGTTTACCGGTATGCCGGTCGCGGTGCCAGCGGAGGTAGATGCGGCGGCGGTGGTACTTGCGGGGGTGATGCTTGCGGCGGCGGTGCGGTCGGCTGCGGTGCCGTCACCGGCGTCACCGTCATCCCCGTCGGCGGGGCGCAGGCGCAGGCGCACGTCCGGCCCGAGCTGGGTGACGGCGCCGCCGCCGGCCGGGTCGGGGACCCACCGGTGCGCGGCGGCCAGCGTCGGCACGCCGACCGGCGGGAACATCGGCGTCCCCTCCCCCAGCACCACCGGCGCGATGTAGCTGACCAGCTCATCCACGGTCCCCGCCGCCAGGAACGCCCCGGCGATTCCGGGGCCTCCCTCGACGAGGACGTGGCGGACGCCGCGGCCGTGCAGTTCGGCCAGGGCCGTGGGGACATCGTGGGTGGCCAGCTGGAGGAAGCCCGGTCCGCGCACGGCGGCGTCCTGGGGTACCGGGCGCAGTCCCATCACGGCGCGCAGCGGCTGGGCCGGGGGCGGGCTGCCGGCGTCTCCGGCCGCTCCGGCCTCGTCCGTCGGGACCGGCCTTGCGGTCAGGCGCGGGTCGTCGGCGAGCACCGTGCCGGTGCCGGCGAGCACGGCGTCGACCCTCGCCCGGATGGCGTGGCCGTCGGCGCGGGCCCGGCTGCCGGTGATCCACTGGCTCGTGCCGTCGGCCGCCGCGACCCGGCCGTCGAGGCTCGACGCGGTCTTCAGGGTGACGAACGGCCGCGATTCGGCGGTGGCGCGCAGCCACCGGCCGTTGAGGTGTTCCGACTGCGCCTGGCGGAGGCCGCCGTCGCACTCGATGCCGTGGTCCTGCAGCCAGCGCGCGCCTCCGGCGGCCTGGGCCGTGCGGTCGGGGGCGGCGAAGACCACCCTGCGGATGCCCGCCTCGTGGATGGCCGCGGAGCAGGGTCCGGTGCGTCCCTGGTGGTTGCACGGCTCGAGGGTGACCACCATGGTGCCGCCGGCCGGATCCGCGCCGCGGGAGCGGGCGTCGGCCAGGGCGGCGACCTCGGCGTGGGGCGTACCGGCCCCGCGGTGATACCCGGAGCCGAGCACCTGCCCCTCGGGGCTGAGCACGACCGCGCCGACCAGGGGGTTGGCCCCCCGCACTCCCTGTGCAGCGAGTTCGAGGGCGCGGTCCATGGCGCGGACCTCGGCCGGGTTCACCCCGGCCGGATCCAGCGCCTGCGGATCCTGTGCTGCTGGCGTCACAGTGCCTGCTTCACCGGGGCATCGACCGCGGACACCAGCCGGGCCTCCGCCCGCCGGCGCTCGCGGGTCCACACGGCGAAGCCAATGATCGTGAAGGCGCCGTAGATCAGGTACATGACGGCGCTTGCGTAGTAGCCGGCGCTGAAGAGCAGGGGAACACCGACGATGTCGACGGCGACCCAGATCAGCCAGAATTCGACCCAGCCCTTGGCCATGCCGAAGGTGGCCAGCAGCGAGCCGACGAAGGTCCAGGCGTCGGCCCACACCGGCTCGTACGAGCCCAGGGCACGGAACACCGGAGTGAGAGCCACGGTGCCGAGGATCATCCCGGCGACCAGCCCGATGCGCGCCCGGCCGGAGGCCCAGCGGGGGGTGACGGCCGAACCGGCGGCCTGCCGGCCTGCCTGCCACTGGCGCCAGCCGTAGACCGAGACGGCGATGAACATGACCTGGCGGCCGGCCTGGCCGAGGAGGTCAACGGTGCCGGCTCCGCCGAAGGCAGAGCCGAGGAAGACGGTCAGGAGCAGGACATTGCCCACGATGCCGACGGGCCAGGCCCAGACGCGCCGGCGCATGCCGCCAAGGACGCTGAGCAGACCGAAAACGTTTCCGATGACCTCACGCAGCAGGAGGGAACTGCTGCCTACGGGGATGCGGGCTTCGAAGAGCCACTGAATTAGATCCATGTCGTTCCTAACCGTCTCAACGGCTCGGGGTGACGACAGCTGGAAGGACTCAGGCCACGCGCGGCGGAGCCGCCAGCGTGGACCTCCGCGGCATGGTCCCCCAAGGAGGGGACGCATCCGCGACGTCCTGCTGTTCGTGCTTCTCCCATCCAGACTTTAACTGTCGGTGCCGGAATTTCACCGGCTCAACCGAGGGCTCCCGCGCGGATGCGCAGTCACCACCGGGTCGCGGACTATAACCGCCGGTTCGGAATTACACCGACCCCGGAGCACGTACTTGTATGATTCTTCCACAACGCGCGACCTGGCCGCGTTATTTCCCTCCCGGCGATCACCGGCCGGGGGGTTCCGACGGACCGCGGCCGGTGAAGCCGGAAAAACCGCGCGAATCCGGCCGCCTTCCACCCTCTTACATCCCGAAACGGCAGCGCTCCCCCTTTTCCGACGTGGAGATGTGGCAAACGGCACACCCGTGACGGGCGGAATGCGGGTACGCCGGGGGTCCTGCGGGCGCCTTCGAGGGCCGCAACGAGTCCCCACTCCCCCTCCCCACTGAAACTGCAGCTCACCACGCTTCCCCGGCCGCACAACGTGGTGAACTGCATACTCGGCGAGGCGAGGGGCGACGGCGGGCGACGGCGGGCGACGGCAGGCGACGGCGGGCGGCGGCCGGACGCAGGAATGCCCACCGAAACTGCAGCTCACCACGCTTCGGGGGCCGAAAACGTGGTGAGCTGCGGAATCGAGTGGGCTGGCCCTAGGGACCGGAACTAGGCCTCCGCCGGTGCGGGCTTCCCCTCGGCCGGCTTCGACGGTTCGGCCGACTTGGGACGGGCGTCCACCCCGGCTTCCTTGCGCTGCTGCGGCGTGATCGGCGCCGGAGCGGCGGTCAGCGGATCGTACCCGCCGCCGGACTTCGGGAACGCGATGACGTCCCGGATCGAGTCGGTGCCGGCGAGCAGGGAGACGACCCGGTCCCAGCCCAGGGCGATGCCGCCGTGGGGAGGCGCGCCGTACTTGAAGCCTTCGAGCAGGAACCCGAACTTCTCCTGGGCTTCCTCGGCGCTCAAACCCATGACGGCGAAGACGCGCTCCTGCACGTCGCGACGGTGGATACGGATGGAGCCGCCGCCGAGCTCGTTGCCGTTGCAGACGATGTCGTAGGCGTACGCCAGCGCGTTCTCGGGATCGGTGTCGAAGGTGTCCATGAACTCGGGCTTGGGCGAGGTGAACGCGTGGTGCACCGCGGTCCAGGCGCCGGCGCCGACGGCGACGTCGCCCGCGGCCACGGCGGCCGAGGCGGGTTCGAACATGGGGGCGTCGACCACCCAGACGAAGGCCCAGTCGCCGTCCTTGATCAGCCCGGTCCGGTGGCCGATCTCGACGCGCGCGGCGCCGAGCAGGGCGCGGGAGGAGGTTTTCTCTCCGGCGGCGAAGAAGATGCAGTCACCCGGGTTCGCCCCGGCCGCGGCGGCGAGGCCCTCGCGTTCGGTGTCGTTGAGGTTCTTAGCCACCGGTCCGCGCAGGCTGCCGTCGTCGTCGATCAGGACGTACGCGAGGCCCTTGGCGCCGCGCTGCTTGGCGAATTCCTGCCAGGCGTCGAGTGTGCGGCGGGGCTGGGAGGCTCCCCCGGGCATGACGACGGCGCCGACGTAGGGTGCCTTGAAGACGCCGAAGCCGGTGTCCTTGAAGAACTCGGTGAGCTCGGTGAGTTCGAGCCCGAACCGCAGGTCGGGCTTGTCGGAGCCGTACTTGGCCATGGCGTCGGCGTAGGTCATCCGGCGGATCGGGGTCGGGATTTCGACGTCGATGAGCTTCCACAGCCGGGTGATCAGCTGCTCGCCGAGGGCGATGATGTCGTCCTCCTCGACGAAGCTCGCCTCAATGTCCAGCTGGGTGAACTCGGGCTGGCGGTCGGCGCGGAAGTCCTCGTCGCGGTAGCAGCGCGCGATCTGGTAGTACTTCTCGAACCCGCCGACCTGCAGCAGCTGCTTGAACAGCTGGGGCGACTGGGGCAGGGCATACCAGGAACCGGGGGCCAGACGGGCGGGCACCAGGAAGTCGCGCGCACCCTCGGGGGTGGAGCGGGTGAGGGTCGGGGTTTCAATTTCGACGTAGCCGTCGGCGTGAAGCAGTTCGCGGGCCACCCGGCTGGCTTCGGAGCGCAGGCGCAGGTTCTTCTGGGGCGCTGGGCGGCGCAGGTCGAGGTAGCGGTGCTTCAGGCGCGCCTCCTCGCCGACCTCGACGTGCTCGTCGATCTGGAACGGCAGCGGATCGGCGGTGTTGAGGACGACGACCTGATCGGCCATCACCTCGATCTCACCGGTGGCCAGGGCGGGGTTCTCATTGCCCTCGGGCCGCTTCTGCACGGTGCCGGTGATCTGCAGGACGTACTCGTTGCGCAGGGTGGAAAAGACCTCCTCCTCGCGGACGACGACCTGGGCCACGCCTGAGGCGTCCCTGAGGTCAAGGAAGGCGACGCCGCCGTGGTCCCGGCGCCGGGCCACCCAGCCGGTCAGGGTGACGGTCTGTCCAATATGCCCGGATCCGAGCGAGCCGAGTTCATGCGTGCGCAGCACAGCATTCCTTCCTACCGAAGTACCGCAGGCGGAGCTTCACCTGCTTAGTGTTAGATCAAACGTGTCCGAGTTTACCGGTCCACCGCGGCCGTCCCGGCCAGCAGCCGCACCCCTGACCGGCGGTCCTGCCCGGCACGGCGGTCCGGCGGCCACCGGGCCGCATCCCACGAGAGGGCACTGAAGATGAGCAACGTTCCGGGGCTGCGGCGTTCAATGGGCGGATTCGACGCCACGACCGTTGGAATCGGGTCGATGATCGGTGCCGGCGTGTTCGTCGTCTTCGGCCCGGCCGCGGCGGCGGCAGGCAGCCTGCTTCCCGCGGCCGTCGTCCTGGCCGGATTAATCGCCTACTGCAACGCCGCCGCCAGTGCCGCCCTGGCCACCGTGCACCCCTCGAGCGGCGGCACCTACATCTACGGCAGGCGCCAGCTGGGGCCGTGGCCGGGCTTCATCGCCGGCTGGAGCTTCGTCACGGGCAAGCTGGCCTCCTGCGCCGCCATGGCCTTCACCTTCGGGCTGTACGCCGCCCCCGGGTGCGAGACTCCGGCCGCGGTTGCCGCCGTCGTGGGGCTGACGGCGGTCAACCTGCTCGGCGTCACCCGCACCGCCCTGATGACGCGGGCGGTCGTCGCCCTGGTGGTGCCGGTCCTGGCCTTTGCCGCCGTCGTGGCTTTCGCCGGACCGACGGCACCGCAGCCGTGGACGCCACCGGCCGGAGGGCCGTGGGGCGTGCTTCAGGCGGCCGGCCTGCTGTTCTTCGCGTTCGCCGGGTATGCCCGCATCGCCACTATGGGCGAGGAGGTGCGCGAGCCCGGCAAGAACATTCCCCGGGCGATCTTCGGTGCCCTCGGGTTCACGCTCGTGCTCTACCTCGTCCTCGCCGCCGCGCTGCTCACGGCCCTGGGCGCCGGGCCGCTGGGCGATTTCGCGGCACCCCTGCGCGACGCCGTCCTCGCGGCCGGTGCTGCCGGCGGCGGGCCCGGGGGGAGCGCCGCCGGAACCGCGGTGCTGGCCGTGACGCTCGCCGCCGCCCTGGCGAGCCTTGGTGCCCTGCTGGCGCTCATCGCCGGGGTGGGCCGCACGACACTCGCCATGGCCCGGGAGGGCGACCTGCCCCGGGCCCTCGCCGGGATCTGGTCCCGGTTCGGGGTGCCGTGGGCGGCGGATACCGCAACCGCCGCCGTCGTGATTGTCCTGCTGCTGACGACGGATGTGCTCACCGTCGTCGGTTTCTCGAGCTTCGGCGTGCTGCTGTACTACGCGGTGGCCAATGCGGCGGCCTTCACCCTCGCCGAGCGCCAGTGGTACGCCCCGAAGATCCTCAACGTCGTCGGTGCCGCGGGGTGCCTGCTGCTCGCGTTCACGCTGCCCGGGGCGTCGGTGCTGACCATGACGGCGATCCTCGCGGTCGGCGTTGGAGGCCGCGCCGTCGTGCTCTGGCGGCGGAACCGGCGTTCCGCCCGCGGCTGACCCGGCCGCGGGCCGACCTTCCGGAGAGAATGTCCCGACGGCGGAAAACGCGCCCGAAAGCGACGTTCGGACCGGAAATAACGGGCTCGCCTGTCGTTTTCGGGCGTACCTGTCGTTTTCGGGCGTTCCTGTCGTTTTCGGGTGCGGCGGCCGCCCTAGGAGACCCGCAGCACCTGCGGGACCAGGTCTTCGGCCGGCGGCGTCCACGAATCCGGATCGGCGGCCTCCTGCGCCCCAGAGCGGATGTCCTTGACCTCGTGGGTGCCGTCGGCAGCGGTGAACCAGACGAAGGGGATGCCGCGGCGGTCGGCGAACTTGATCTGCTTGCCGAACTTCTCGGCGCTGGCAGCCACCTCGGCCGAGATGCCCCGGGCCCGCAGGGACGCGGCGACGTCCTGCGCGGCCGACCAGGAGTCCTCATCGGCAAGGGTCACCAGGACGGCCGTGGGAACCTGCCGGGAGGGGGCCGCGAAGTCCTGGCTGAGGATCCGCGAGACGATCCGGGTGACGCCGATGGACAGCCCGACGCCGGGGAAGGTGCGGTTGCCCTTCGCCGCGAGGCTGTCATAGCGCCCGCCGGAGCAGATGGAGCCGAGGCTTTCGTGGCCGTTGAGGACGGTCTCGTACACGGTGCCGGTGTAGTAATCGAGGCCACGGGCGATGCTCAGGTCCGCCACGACGCGCCCCGGCGCCCGCTTGGACGCCTCGGCGATGACCTGCTCAAGCTCGGTCAGCCCTTCCTCCAGCAAGTCGTCGGACACACCGAGCGCCCTGACCTGGGCCACGAAGGACGTATCCGGGGTGCGGATCGCGGCAAGGGCGAGGGCGGCGTCGACCTGGGCGTCGGTGGCGCCGAGCTCCTCACGCAGCAGCTGCCCCACCTTGGCGACGCCGATCTTCTCAAGCTTGTCGATGCTACGCAGCACCGAGGCCGTATCGGTGAGCCCGATGCCACGGTAGAACCCCTCGGCGAGCTTGCGGTTATTGACCCGCAGCGTGAAGTCGGGAATCGGCAGCGCGCCAAGCGCTTCGACGACCACCAGTGCCAGTTCGACGTCGTACCGGAACGGCAGGACACCGTCGCCGACGACGTCGATGTCGGCCTGGGTGAACTCCCGGGCCCGCCCCTCCTGCGGGCGCTCCCCGCGCCAGCACTTCTGGATCTGCGACCGGCGGAAGGGGAAGGCGAGGTGGCCGGCGTTCTCGACGACGTAGCGGGCGAACGGCACGGTGAGGTCGTAGTGAAGGGCCAGGCCCGCCTCGGATGCGGAGGCCTCGTCGGCCTGCAGGCGGGAGACGGCGTAAACCTCCTTGTCGATCTCGCCCTTACGCAGCAGCTGGTCAACGGTCTCAACGGCCCGGGTTTCGATGTTGGAGAAGCCGTGGAGGTCGAACACGCGGCGCAGGGTGTCAAGCACATGCAGCTCGATCAGCCGCTCCTGCGGAAGCCATTCCGGGAAGCCGGACAGTGATGCCTTACGGGCCATGGGCGTTTCTCCTTGATCGATGCAGCCAGGGAGGCGCTTCCACCGGTGCGGCACTTATTTTAGGGGCTGACCGGGTGCCCCGCGAAAACGCGGTGAAAGCCCCTGGAAGTGCACCGCTACACACGGAACCCCTGCGGCCCCCGGAACGATAGACTCCTTATCTCTGAACGAAATGGCGGCGGACCGGTCCGTGCCATCCATCGAGCGAAAGACTTATAGCGGTGACAGACAGTCAGCAATCCGACGAAATGACCATCAACGACGAATCAGTGGCCCAGGACCCCATCGTGGATTCCGCCGTTGACGAGCCAGCGGAGGAGACCGCCAGCGCCGACACCCCCGCCGCTGTGGGTCCAGCCGACGCCGCCCCGGCCGCCGGGGAGCAGACCGCGGCAGCACCGGGAACCGACGCAGCAGCCGTCCCGGCAGCTGCGGTGACCTCGGACAGTGAGACCCCGGCCACCGACACCCAGACAGCTCCGGAGACACCGACAGCTGCGGACACTCCGGCAACTCCAGAAGCCCCGGCCACCGACACTCCGGCAGCTCCGGAGACGCCGGCCGCTGCGGACACCCCGGCAGCTCCGGAGACGCCGGCCGCTACGGACACCCCGGCAGCCGAGGACACCCCGTCAGCTCCAGAGACCCCAGCCCAGGAGACCCCGGCCGCCCCGGCTGCGGAAAGCCCCGCAGCTCCTGCACCGGCCGCCGCCCCGGCAAGGCCAGCCGCACCGGCCGCCCCGCGCGCTCCCCTGCCGACAGCGATGGCGCCGCGGCCGCTGAAGAAGGCTCAGACCCCGCTGGCGGTCCCCCCGGCGCACAGCACTCCGCTGACCGAGGCGGAGAAGTTCGCCCGCGTCGAGGATGACGGACACGTCTTCCTGCTCCTCAACGGCGAGGAGCATCCGGTCGGCCAGTACCCCGATGCCTCCCGCGAGGAGGCCCTCGCCTACTTCGTGAAGAAGTATGACGACGTCGTCAGCCAGGTCGCGCTGCTTGAGCAGCGAGTCAGGGGCAAGGCGCCGTCGGCGGACATGCTGAAGACCGCCAAGCACCTGCGCATCCAGGTGTCCGAGCACAAGCTCGTCGGCGACGTCGCGGCCCTCGAGGCGCGGATCGACATGCTGACCGAGGCCATCTCGGGCCTTGAGAAGGCCGAGCGGGCCGTCCAGGACGAGCTCAAGGCCAAGGAACTCGCTGCCCGCGAGGCGATCGTCGCCGAGGCGGAGGAACTGGCCGGCCGCGACCCGGCGACCGTCCAGTGGAAGGTCAGCAGCACGCGCATGAACGAGCTGTTCGAGCTGTGGAAGGCCGCGCAGAAGAACGGCCCGCGGCTGGGCCGGGGCACCGAGGATGCCCTGTGGAAGCGGTTCCGCTCCGCCCGGACGATCTTCGACCGGCACCGCCGCGCGTACTTCTCCCAGCTGGACAGCGACAACGCCGAGGCCAAGCGAGCCAAGGAGACGCTGATCGCCCGCGCCGAGAGCCTCTCCAGTTCAACCGACTGGGGTGCAACGGCTGCCGAATACCGCCGCCTGATGGACGAGTGGAAGGCCTCGAAGCGGGCCAGCCGCAAGGACGACGACGCCCTGTGGGCGCGGTTCCGCGCCGCTCAGGACCGCTTCTTCGAGGCCCGCAAGTCGGCCAACGAAGCGGTCGACGAGGAGTACGGCGCGAACCTGGTGGCCAAGGAGGCCCTCCTGAAGGAGGCCGCCGCGCTTCTGCCGGTGAAGGACGTCGCCGCGGCCAAAAAGGCGCTGCAGTCGATTCGGGACCGCTGGGAGGAGGCAGGCAAGGTGCCGCGCGCCGACATCGGAAGGATGGACGCCGGCCTGCGCCGCGTTGAGGACGCCGTCAAGGCGGCCGAGGACGAGCACTGGCACAAGACGAATCCCGAGACCAAGGCCCGCACCAACAGTGCGCTGAGCCAGCTGCAGGCCACCATCGCCACACTGAAGGATGACCTGGCGGCGGCCGAGAAGGCAGGGGATGCCAAGCGGATCTCCACCGCGAAGGAAGCCCTCTCCGCCCGCGAGCAGTGGCTCGAGATGCTGCAGCGGTCGGCCCAGGACTTCTCCTAACCCGGGTCCGAACGAAAGCCCCCGGAGCCCGGTTTTCCACATCGGGACCCGGGGGCTTTTGTCTGCCGTGCCGAATTCGGAATGCTTGAGCAATGTCACCGCTGAGCACCGGCTCCGCTGTTCCACCCGTCCGGGTCGTCCGGGACACGTGGGCGCGTGCCGGGCCCGCGGTGCGGCAGCCGCTGGGTGAGGCCGTGCTCTTCCACGCCGGGGACTTCTTCAGCGCAGTCGAGCTTCAGGGAATGACCTTCGACGGCCTGGTCCGGCGGGTCTACCGGGACACCTACCGGCGCACCGACTGCCCGGAGGATGCGGTGGCGCGCGCCTGTGCCGCAGCGAACGCGCTTCCGGGACCGCTGCGCGGCCGGGTGGCGCTGGCCCGCCAGTGCGCAGCCTGGGTGTACGGGTGTGCACCGCCGCCGCCGCTCCTGAGCGTGGTCACGGACCACCGCCGGCGCACCACCGCGGTCCCTGCGTTCGGTGCCACCACAATGCACCAGGTGGCGCTGGGGCCCTTCGACGTCAACCTCGTCGGCGGCGTGCCGGTGACGACGCCGCTGCGCACCGCCCTCGACATCGCAATCCACGGTCCCGAGGCGACCGCCATCGACATCCTGGCCGCCCTGGCCTCCGCGCCGGGTCTCGAGTGTCCCCTGCGGCTGGTGGAGGCGGCTCTGGCGAGCACACGCAGGGTGCCGGGCAAGGCCCGTGCCCTCGCCCGCCTCGGGCGGGCCGGCGGCACGGGTGTCCGGGAGGCCTCCCCCCACGGAACGCCTCCTGCGCGGCGGCGGGCATAGGCAGCCGTCGTCAGGTATCCGTCACCGGGCATCCGTCACGCAGTCTCGGGCGCCGGGTGGCCGGGCCCGCGGCAGGCGGTCCTAGGTGCGGCGCTGCGAGCCGGTCGTCCGGTAGACGTCGAATACGCCGTCGATCCGCCGCACGGCGGCCAGCACGTGGTTGAGGTACTTCGGGTCACCCATCTCGAAGGCGAACTTCGACATGGCAACCCGGTCCGAGGAGGTGTTGACGCTCGCGGCGAGGATGTTGACCTGGTTCTCCGAAAGCACCCGGGTCACGTCGGAGAGCAGACTCTTCCGGTCCAGCGCCTCCACCTGGATCTCCACGAGGAACACGCTGGACTGGGTCGGCGCCCACTCGACCGGCACGATCCGGTCCGGCTGGTCCCGCAGCTCCTGGACGTTCCGGCAGTCCGAGCGGTGCACCGACACCCCTGAGCCGCGGGTGACGAACCCGATGATCGGATCGGGGGGAACGGGCGTGCAGCACCTGGCGAGCTTCACCCAGACGTCGCCAACGCCGCGCACCGTCACCCCGGAGTCGGAGAACTTGGGCCGGCGCGGCTGGCTGGCGACCGCGGGCTCGGCCAGGTCCTCCTCGGCCTCCTGGTGGCCGCCCATGAGTGCCACGAGGTGCTCGATGACGTTCTGCGCGGAGGTGTGCCCGTCGCCGACCGCTGCGTACAGGGCGGCGATGTCCTGGTGGTGGAGTTCCTGGGCCACGGAGAGCAGCGCGGTATGGGTCATCATCCGCTGCAGGGGCAGGTTCTGCTTGCGCATGGCGCGGGTGAGCAGGTCCTTGCCCTTGTCGATGGCCTCCTCGCGGCGCTCCTTCGTGAACCACTGCCGGATCTTGTTCCGGGCCCGAGGGCTCTTGACGAAGCCCTGCCAGTCCTGGCTCGGCCCGGCGCCCTCGGCCTTGGAGGTGAAGATTTCGACCCAGTCACCGTGGTTCAGTTCGCTGTTCAGCGGCACCAGCTTGCCGTTGACGCGGGCGCCGATCGTCCGGTGCCCCACCTCGGTGTGCACCGCGTAGGCGAAGTCGACGGGGGTCGAGCCGGCCGGCAGGGCCATCACCTCGCCCTTCGGGGTGAAGACGAACACCTCGCGGGCGTTGATCTCGAAGCGCAGCGAGTCGAGGAACTCGTTGGGGTCGGCCGTCTCCTGCTGCCAGTCGACCAGGCTGCGCAGCCAGCCGAGGTCTCCGCTGTCGGGGGCCTCGGCGGCCTTTCCGGCCCCGTTCTTGTACTTCCAGTGCGCCGCCACACCGTACTCGGCCCGCCGGTGCATGTCGTGGGTGCGGATCTGGATCTCGACGGGCTTGCCGCCGGGGCCGATCACCGTGGTGTGAAGGGACTGGTACATGTTGAACTTCGGCATCGCGATGTAGTCCTTGAACCTGCCGGGCAGCGGGTTCCAGCGCGAATGCAGCGAGCCGAGGGTGGCGTAACAATCGCGGACGCTGTCCACGAGAACCCGCACGCCCATGAGGTCGTGGATGTCGTCGAAGTCCTTCCCCCGGACAATCATCTTCTGGTAGATCGAGTAATAGTGCTTGGGCCGGCCGGTGATGGTGGCCTTGATCTTCACCGCGCGCAGGTCTTCGTCGATCTGGTCGCGGATCAGGTTGAGGTGCTTCTCGCGCTCGGGGGTGCGGTCGCCGACCATCCTCACGATCTCCTCGTACACCTTCGGGTGGAGGGCGGCGAAGGAAAGGTCCTCGAGCTCCCACTTGATGGTGTTCATGCCGAGCCGGTGAGCCAGCGGGGCGAAGATCTCGAGGGTTTCCCGGGCCTTCCGGGCCGAGGATTCGGGTGAGACGAAGCGCCAGGTGCGGGCGTTGTGGAGCCGGTCGGCGAGCTTGATGACGAGCACCCGGATGTCCTTGGCCATGGCCACGACCATCTTGCGCACCGTTTCGGCCTGCGCCGCGTCACCGAAGGAGACCTTGTCCAGCTTGGTGACGCCGTCGACGAGCATGGCGACCTCGGCGCCGAAGTCCCGGCGAAGCTCATCGAGGGTGTAGGCGGTGTCCTCGACGGTGTCGTGGAGCAGCGCCGCGGCCAGGGTGGTCCCCGACATGCCGAGCTCGGCCAAAATCGTCGCGACGGCCACGGGGTGGGTGATGTACGGGTCCCCGCTCTTGCGCATCTGGCCTTCGTGGCTGCGCTCGGCGACGAGGTAGGCGCGCTGGATGAGGTCCAGGTCCTCCTTGGGGTTGTTGGCCCGCACCGTGCGCAGCAGCGGCTCCAGCACCGGCGAGTAGCCGCTCGAGCCGCGCCCGGTCAGCCGGGCGATCCGGGCGCGGGTGCGCCCGCGGCGGCCGGGGGTGGGCGGTTCGGACCCGGGCAGGCGGGACGGAGCGGCCGGTGCGGCTGCTGGAGCGGCCGGTGCGGCTGCTGGAGCGGCCGGAGCGACCGGCGCCGCACTCCAGTTCGGTCCGGCGGCCGGAGCGGCGGACGGCGGACCGGGAACAGGACGCGGCGAAGCGGCCGGCGGTGGTGTCCGGCCGGTGGTGGACCGCTCTGCGGGTGTTACCGCTTCAGCCATTTCAGCCCTTATCCTCAGCGCTTCGGCTACCTCTCATGCCCTTCGGGAGTGCACACCGTTAAGTCTAGCGGTGCCGGCGGCGCACGAGCTGCACCGCCGGCACCTCCGGATCAGGCGTTTGCGGCCTCGAGGGCCCGCCGCTGCCGGACTGTCTTTTCCTGCTCCTTGATCTCCGGCTCATTCAGCCGCAGCCACGCGTACATCGGCGCGGCGATGAAGATGGTGCTCAGGGTGCCCAGGATGATGCCGATGAACAGCGCCAGGGACAGGTCCCGAAGCGTTCCGGCGCCGAGGAGGTAGGCGCCGATGAACAGGATGGAGGCGACCGGCAGCACGGCCACGACCGAGGTGTTGATGGAGCGCACCAGCGTCTGGTTGACCGCGAGGTTCACCTGCTCGGCGAAGGTGCGCTTGGAGGTCACGGAGAGCTCCGCGGTGTTCTCCCGGATCTTGTCGAACACCACCACCGTGTCGTACAGGGCGTAGCTGAGGATCGTGAGGAAGCCGATGATCGCCGAGGGGGTCACCTCGAAGTCGCTGAGCGAGTACAGGCCGGCGGTCACGACCATGACGACCACCAGGGCGCTCATGGCGGCCAGCGACATCTTCCAGGTGCGGAAGTACAGGGCCATGAGCACCGCGGCCAGCAGGACGAACACCACCAGGCCGATCAGCGCCTGCCGGCTGACGTCCTCGCCCCAGGTGGGCCCGACGAAGCTCGAGGTCACCTGTTCGGGCCCCACGCCGTACGCTTCCACGAGGTTGTCCCGCACGCTCAGCGTCTGGTCGTCGCTGAGCCGCTCGGTCTGGACACGGATGGTCTCGGCCGCGATGTTGGTGACCCGCGGGACGGCCCCGGGTACGACGTCGGTGACCGCCTGCTCCCCCACCGCAATGTCGGTGTTTTCGGTATCGGAGACGGTGAACTCGGAGCCGCCGCGGAAGTCGATGCCCAGGTTGAACCCACCCTTGACCACCGGGATGATCAGGGAGAGGAGCACGGCGGCTGCGGCGATGATGAACCAGAGCTTCCGCTTGGCCACGAAGGGGTAGGACCGCTTGCCGGAATAGAGCTCGTTACCGAAGTCGGCGAAGCTGCTGCGCTTCATCGGTTTTCTTCTTTCTCTTCGGCGGGGCCGCGTCCGGCCAATGCCTTCTGCTGCTCCGCGATGCGACGCTCGGCAATGGTCATGCGGCGTTCCGCCTCGCCGGCGGCCGCCTTGTTCTTCGTCTTGGCTGCCACGGCCGGCCGGGCGGCCGTCTCGGCGGGGCTGCGGAAGCGTCCGGCTCCGCGGTAGAGCGACGCCACGCCCAGCCGTTCCGGGTCCAGCCCGGACCACTTGTGGCCCTCCCCGAAGAACCGGGTCCGTGCCAGCAGGCGCAGGACCGGGTGGGTGAACAGGAAGACGACGATGAGGTCCGCGATGGCCGTGAGGCCCAGGGTGAAGGCGAAGCCGCGGACGTTGCCAACGGCCACGAAGTAGAGGACAAGGGCGGCGAGGAGGTTGACCGCCTTGGAGGCGAGCACCGTCCGCTTCGCGCGGCGCCACCCGTTCTCCACGGCGGAGATCATGCCCCTGCCCTCACGCAGTTCGTCGCGGATCCGCTCGAAGTACACGATGAAGGAGTCGGCGGTCTGTCCGATGGCCACGATCAGGCCCGCCACACCCGCCAGCGACAGCCGATAGTTCTCGGTCCAGCCCAGGATCGCGATGGCCAGGTAGGTCAGCACGCCGGCCACGACGAGCGAGGCGATGGTGACCAGGCCGAGCATACGGTACTGGAACATCGAGTAAACGGCCACGAGCACCAGGCCGATCAGGCCCGCGATAAGGCCAAGGCGCAGCTGGTCGGCGCCGAGGGTCGCGGAGATCTGCTGCTCGCTCTGGATCTCGAAACTGATCGGCAGGGCGCCGTACTTCAGCTGCTCGGCGAGGGTGGCGGCCGATTCCTCGGTGAAGCTGCCGCTGATGCTCGGGTTGCCGTCTGGGATCACGGCGTTCGTCGTCGGGGCGGAGACGATCCGGCCGTCGAGGACGATGGCGAACTGGTTGCGCGGGTCGCCCTGGCCGATTGCGAAGAGCCGCTCGGTGACGTCACGGAAGACCTTCGTGGCGTCGTCGTTGAAGTCGATGTTGACGACCCAGCTGTTGAGGGACTGTCCCTGCTGGCCACGGGCGAGCCCGTGGGTCGCGCCGTCGATGTCGGTGCCGGGCACCTCGACTGGCCCCAGGATGTACTTGCCCTGGGTTTCGGGCTCGCAGGCGACCATCGGCTGGTCGGCGGGGGCCGGTTCGGTCCTCGGCTCAAGCGCGGCGGGGTCGAGGCAGTCAAGGGTCTCGAACGCGGTGAAGATCTCCGGGGTGATCCAGTTGGGGTCGCTGGCGTTGGTGGGCTCGGCCGTGGGCTTGGGCAGCTGGTCGGCGGGCGTGGGGGTCTCCGCGGCGGGCGCCTGGCCCGGTCCGCCCGCGAGCACGGGGCGGAATTCAAGCTGCGCCGAGGCCCGGATCAGCTCACGGGTCTCGGAGTCGGGGGTCCCCGGGAGGGAGACGATGACGTTCCGGCCGGACTGGGTGGAGATCTCGGCTTCGGCCACGCCGCTGCCGTCGACCCGCTGGCGGATGATCTCCACGGCCTGGTTCAGCTGTTCGGGGCTGATCTCGGAGCCGCCGCCCTGGAGCTTGGGCGAGAGGATCAGCTGCGTGCCGCCCTCGAGGTCGAGGGCGAGCTTCGGGGTCCAGCTTGCGTTGCTCCAGACGGAGCCGGCGCCCAGCAGCGCGGCGAGCAGAGCAAGAAGTACGCCCAGCCAGACGAGGGTTCGTTTGGCTGCCGTGCCGGGGCCGGTACGTGGCATTGTCGATTGTCCTTAGGAGTGGAGCGCGGTGTCCGCGCCGTGCCGGTGGGACCCGGCCGCCGGGACTGCCCGGGGCCGGGGCCGCGTGCTAGTTGTCGTTGTTCCTGTTGTTCTCGCGGTTGAGGCGCGCCACGGTTTCCTCGGGGGTTTCAGCGGCGGTGCTTCCTCCGGTGCCGGCGGCCCCGGTGGTGGCGATGGTGTCCGGCGCGGCAACCGAGGGCTCGTCAGCGAGGTCCTCTGCCGGCTCCTGCCGGACGACCTTGCTCAGGGCCTGGGTGTGCACGGTGGCCGTGTTGCCCGGGGAGAGTTCGATGACGGCCTTGTTGTTCTCCTGGTCGATCGACACGATGGTCCCGAAGAGACCGAACTGGGTCATCACCTCGGTGCCGGGCTCCATCTGCGAACGCATCTCGGTGACCTGCTGCTTGGCCTTGCGCTGCCGGCGGAACATGGAGAAGATCAGAAACGCCAGCGCGAGCGGCAGGATCAGGTTGAAGATGTCGAACGAAGAACCGGCGGCATCGCCGGCTTCCGTGGCGGTCGAAGCTACTACGTTTGCGAACACAGAAAAGTTCCGTTCCTATAACTGGGGTCGGCACAGCCGGCGCAGATTCAGCCGGCTCACGCCGCGTGTCCTCCCAGTGTAAAGGGAAACCGGCCCCCGGCCGGTCAGGCGGGGTCAGGTCATCCAGTCCCCGGCCGGGTCCTCGCCGGAAACCTCCTCCTCCTGCGCGGCGGTGAAGAGGTCCTCGGGCATCGCTGCGGCCACCGAGGGCGGCATCACCAGCCCGAGGTGGTGCCAGGCCGCGGCGGTGGCGATCCTGCCGCGCGGGGTGCGCCCGAGCATGCCCTCGCGCACCAGGTACGGCTCGGCGACCGTTTCGACGGTCTCCGGTTCCTCCCCGACGGCGATGGCGAGCGTCGACAGGCCCACCGGTCCGCCGTTGAACTTGGTGATCAGGGCGGTCAGCACGGAGCGGTCGAGCCGGTCCAGGCCCTTCTCGTCAACCTCGTACATGTCCAGGGCCGCCCCGGCGCTGCCGGCGTCGATCAGGTCGATGCCGTGGACGAGCGCCCAGTCGCGCACCCGGCGCAGCAGGCGGTTCGCGATGCGCGGGGTGCCCCGGGAGCGGCCGGCGATCTCGGCGAAGGCGGCCGAGTTGACCTTCATGTCCATGAGCATGGCCGAGCGGCGCAGCACCAGTTCGAGCTCGTCGGTGGAGTAGAACTCGAGGTGGCCGGTGAAGCCGAAGCGGTCGCGCAGCGGCCCGGGCAGCAGCCCGGCCCGGGTGGTGGCGCCGACGAGGGTGAAGGGGGGAAGGTCGAGCGGGATGGCCGTCGCGCCGGGGCCCTTGCCGACGACGATGTCGACGCGGAAGTCCTCCATCGCCATGTAGAGCATTTCCTCCGCCGGGCGGGACATGCGGTGGATTTCGTCGAGGAACAGCACCTCGCCCTCGGTGAGCGAGGAAAGGATCGCGGCGAGGTCACCGGCGTGCTGGATCGCCGGGCCCGAGGAGATGCGCAGCGGCGCGTTCATTTCGGCGGCGATGATCATGGCGAGCGTGGTCTTGCCCAGCCCGGGCGGGCCGGAGAGCAGCACGTGGTCGGCGCTGCGCCCCCGGAGCCGGGAGGCCTCGAGCACGAGGGACAGCTGCCGGCGCACGCGTTTCTGGCCGACGAAGTCGTCGAGGTTCTTCGGCCGGAGCGCAGCCTCGACAGCGCGGTCCTCGGGGTCGGATCCGGCCGCGACCAGCGGGGCGTCGCCGGGCTGCTGGGCGGTGGCCATCAGAGGCTTTTCGCCCGGGCCGAGCTCCGCGCGCCGTCGGAGCCGAGCCGGCGGAGGGTGAGCTTGAGGATCTGGGCGACGTCGCCGGTGGCCGCGACCTCTGGCGCCTCGGCGGTGGCGGCGTCGATGGCGGCCCCGGCGTCCTTCTCGGACCAGCCAAGGCCGATCATGGCGGTGAGCACCTGGCCCTGCCAGGTGTTCTTCGGCACGCCGGGCGCTTCGAGGGGCACCAGCTTGCCGGCGAGTTCGAGGACGATCCTGCGCGCCCCTTTGGGCCCGATGCCGGGCACCTTGCTGAAGGCCTTGTCGTCCCCGGAGGATGCGGCGATGCGGATGGCTTCGGGTGTGTGCACGGCGAGCACGGCCAGAGCGAGCCGCGGGCCGACGCCGCTGATGGCCAGCAGCGTGTCGAAGACCTCCCGCTGCTCGGCGTCCTCGAAGCCGAAGAGGGTCATCGAGTCCTCGCGTACGACCATCGTGGTGAAGACCTGGGCCTCGCCGCCCACCCGGAGCGTGGCGAGGGTCTGCGGCGTCGCCTGCACCTGCATGCCGAAACCGTGAACGTCGAGCACGGCGGACTGCAGGCCCACGGAGGCCACCGTGCCGCGGAGGGAACTGATCATGTCGGGGAGCTCCAGAGAGGTGTTGGGATCGATCGCCCGAACCAGCGTCCGAACATACTTTCTATTACGTTACCGGTCCGGGGCCCCGGGCGTGCAACGCCACACCGGGCCGTCCGTGGGCCGGCGGTTCCTCCGCAGTGCCAGTCAGGGACGCCGGGCCCTCGCCTCGGCCTCGGCCCACATGCGCTGGGCAGGCGTGGCGGCTCCCGCACCGGCGGCGGCGGCCGCACCCTGCAGGCCCACCCCCCTGCGCCAGGCGTGGGTGATGGCCAGGGCCAGGGCGTCGGCCGCGTCGGCCGGCCGCGGCGGGGCGTCGAGCCGCAGGATCTTGGTGACCATTTTGGTGACGGCCACCTTGTCGGACTGCCCGTTGCCGGTCACCGCGGCCTTGACCTCGGTGGGGGTGTGCAGTGCAACGGGGATTCCACGCCGGGCCGCGGCTGCGATGACCACTCCGGAGGCCTGGGCGGTTCCCATCACGGTGCTGACATTGAGCTGGCTGAAGACCCGTTCGACGGCCAGCACATGAGGGGAGTGAAGGTCGAGCCACTCATCGACGGCCTCGGCGATGACCAGAAGCCGCTGGTCGAGGCTGCGTCCGGCCTCCGTGCCGACCACGCCCACGGCGACCAGCGTCGAGTGCCGGTTCGGTTCGACGTCGACGACGGCCAGTCCGCACCGGGTCAGCCCGGGGTCGATGCCCATAACGCGGATCGTCACGGCGCCTCCTCCCCGAGGCCTTCCCGGCGGCTGCTAATCGTCGGTCTCGAGTTCGGCGAGGACCTCTTCGGAGAGGTCGGCGTTGGAATAGACGTTCTGCACGTCGTCGAGCTCTTCGAGGGCGTCAACGAGCTTGAGGAACTTCTTCGCGCCGTCGACGTCGAGCTGGACCTGCATTGAGGGGACGAATTCAGCCTCGTCCGTGTCGTATTCGATGCCGTTCTCCTCAAGCGCGGCCACTACGGCCCGCAGGTCCTGGGGTTCGGAGACCACCTCGAAGGTGTCGGCGGACTCCTTGACCTCCTCGGCGCCGGCATCGAGGACCGCCATCAGGACATCGTCCTCGGACAGGCCGTTCTTGGGCAGGGTGACGACGCCCTTGCGGGTGAACAGGTAGGCGACCGACCCCGGGTCGGCGACGCTGCCGCCGTTGCGGGTGATGCCGAGGCGCACCTCGGACGCGGCCCGGTTCTTGTTGTCGGTGAGGCACTCGATGAGCAGGGCCGAGCCCTGGGGACCGCGCGCCTCGTACATGATCGTCTGGTAGTCGACGGCGTCGCCGAGGAGCCCGGCGCCGCGCTTGACCGCGCGGTTGATGTTGTCGATGGGGACCGAGGTCTTCTTCGCCTTGGACACCGCGAGCTCAAGGCCCGGGTTGCCGGCGAGGTCCGCGCCCCCGGCCCGCGCCGCCACCTCGATGTTCTTGATCAGCTTGGCGAAGGACTTCGCGCGCTTGGCGTCGATCGCGGCCTTCTTATGTTTGGTTGTAGCCCATTTAGAGTGCCCCGACATGCCTACGCTTCTCCTCTGATCATTCGAATAAACAACTCGTGGACCCGCCGCTCGCCGGTGACTTCCGGGTGGAAACTCGTCGCGAGCAGGTTGCCCGACCGCACTGCCACAATTCTAGCGACCGTCCCGGACTTATCCGGGCCGCCGTCGCCGGACCCGCCGGGCGGGGGCGTCGCGGGCGCCGCCACCTCGGCGAGGACCTCCACCGAGGGCCCGACCTTCTCCACCCAGGGGGCGCGGATGAACACGGCCCGCACCGGGTCGTCTCCGCCGGCGCCGGCGGTGTCGGCGAGCCCGGTGAAGGCGAGGTCGGTCTCGAAGGATTCGCGCTGGCGGCCGAAGGCATTGCGCCGCACCACGATGTCGAGCCCGCCCAGGGTCTGCTGCGGGTTGCCCTGGCGGTCGGTGGAGGGGTCGGCGATGACGTCGGCGAGCATAATCATGCCGGCGCAGGAACCGTAGGCCGGCAGCCCGCCCAGGATCCGCGCGCGCAGCGGTTCCGCGAGGTCGAAGGCCCGGGTGAGCTTGTCGATCGTCGTGGATTCGCCGCCGGGAAGAATGATGCCGTCGATCCCCTCCAGCTCGGAGGGCCGCCGGACGGCGGTGGCGGTACCGCCGAGCGACTCGATGGTTCGGATGTGTTCGCGCACGTCCCCCTGGACGGCCAGCACGCCGATGCGCACGCCTGAGGAGGGCGAAGGTGAGGAAGAGGCCATGGTCCAATTCTAGGTTGTCCCATTCCGCGCCGGGCGCGGGCCCACTGACCGGTTCCCTCCGGTGCTTGCGCTAGGTTTAAAGGCATGAATTCCCTGAGCGTGCTGGTTGGA
Organism: Arthrobacter zhaoguopingii; assembly: GCF_009828605.1. Lineage (NCBI taxonomy): Bacteria > Bacillati > Actinomycetota > Actinomycetes > Micrococcales > Micrococcaceae > Arthrobacter > Arthrobacter zhaoguopingii. The sequence goes on from NZ_WIAE01000010.1 coordinate 69,921, forward strand.
AAAGCGGTGCGCCGCGCCTCGAGGCTGCGCGGCGGCGGGTCCGCACTGCCGGGCCTTGTGGTGGAACGCCTTGACCCGGGTTTCATGGGACGGGCCCTGTCCACCCTTGAGCACGGCGTGATGGTGGTCAGCGGCACCAACGGAAAGACCACCACCACCAAGATGGTCGTTGAGCTGCTCGAGGGGCAGGGCCTGAAGGTCTTCACGAACCGCACCGGCAGCAACTTCACCCGGGGCGTCGCTGCGGCCCTGCTGGGCGAGGTGGACTGGCGCGGACGCCTGAATGCCGACATCGCCGTCCTTGAACTCGACGAGGCCCACGCCGTGCACTTCGTGAACCTTGTCCGCCCGAAGTACTCCCTGCTGCTGAACGTCCTGAGGGACCAGCTCGACCGGTTCGGTGAGATCGACGCGACCACCCGCCTGCTGGGCAAGATCGCCGCCGCCACCACCGGCACTGTGATCCTCAACCGCGAGGACCCGCGCGTGGCCGGCCTCGCGCCGACGGTGCAGGACGCCGGCGTGGTCTACTTCGGCCTCGACCCCTCGCTGCGGAGCACCTTCCCGAATGACGACGAACTCCGCGGCGCCACCGGCGTTCCGGCGCCCTCCGACCTCCCTGCCGACGTCGTGCTGGAGCAGGTCGAAGGCAACGGCGCGGTGTTCGGCGTCGGCGGGACATCGGTGCCGGCCGACCTGCGCCTGCGCGGGGTCTACAACATCTTCAATGCGGCCGCTGCCCTGGCCGCGGCCCGCACCGTGCTTGGCGGGGCTGCCGACCAGGATGCCCTGTTCGCCTCGCTGTCGGCCGTCGAACCGGCCTTTGGGCGCGGCGAGAGCGTCACCGTTGACGGCCAGCCCCTCGAACTGGTGCTCGTGAAGAACCCCAGCGGCTTCCGGCTCGGACTGAAGTCCTTCGATCCGGCCGGCACTGCCACGATGATCGCGATCAACGACAACTACGCCGACGGCCGCGACATGTCGTGGCTGTGGGACGTTGACTTCGACTCGCTGCGCGCCGCGGGCGTCGACCACGTCACCGGGGTGCGCGCCTACGACATGGCGCTGCGTCTGAAATACGACGACGTCGAGGTCCGCGGCATCGAGCCCGAGATCCCGGCGGCGCTCAAGGCGTTCATCGCCGCCAGCCCCGGGCAGCCCAAGCGCATCTTCTGCACTTACACGGCGATGCTCGCCGTGCGGCGCGAACTCGCCAAAATCACGACCGTCGAGGTGGTTTCCTGATGTCCAAGGGCACGATTTCCATCCTGCAGCTGTACCCCCGGGAGATGAACATCTACGGCGACTGGGGCAACGTCCTGGTGCTCAAGCAGCGCCTGGCCTGGCACGGGTACGACGCCGTCATCTCCGAACACAACGCAGGAGACAGCTTCCCCGACGACGCCGACCTGATCATCGGCGGCGGCGGCCAGGACAGCGGGCAGCTGGTGATCCAGCAGGACCTGCAGGCCATCGGGCCCCGCCTGCGTGGGTTGGCCGAGGATGGACAGCCCATGCTCGCCATCTGCGGGCTCTACCAGCTGTTCGGCAGGTTCTTTAAGACCGTGGACGGCACGGTGATCCCGGGCATCGGGGTGCTTGACCTTGAGACCCACGGTGGAAAGGAGCGCCTCATCGGCAACGTCGTCGCCACCAGCGGGGAGTTCGGCGAGATCCACGGGTACGAAAACCACAGCGGGCAGACCTTCCTGGGCGCCGGAGTGACGCCGCTGGCCACCGTCACCAAGGGCGAGGGCAACAACGCCCGGGACAACCACGAGGGCGCGCGCCGCCACAACGTGGTGGCAAGCTACCTCCACGGTTCGCTGCTCCCGAAGAACCCGGCGATCGCGGACTTCCTCATCCGGACCGCGGTCGAGCGGAAGTACGGGATCTTCGAGCCGGGCGAGGTCGACGACACCCTCGCCGACCTCGCCCGGCGCCACGCGGGCAGCCGCCCGCGCTGACCTCGGTCCGCACTGACCTTCGTGCCGGCCCCGCCCGATAGTTCAGCGGGCTGGTCCGGGCTGGTCATCCGGTCCTGAACCGGCCGGTACGGGCCCCGGAGGGGAACCAGTTCCCCGCCGGTGGCGCGGCATGCAAAAGTTAAGGCTTATGAGCAACCCCTTCTTCGAGCCGAGCACGCTCCCCTACCAGCTGCCGCCCTTCGACCGCATCGAGGACGGCCACTACCTGCCGGCCTTCGAGGCGGGATTCGCGGAGCAGCTTGCCGAGATCGGGGCCATTACCGCCAGCCCGGAACCCGCGGATTTCGAGAACACCATCACCGCCCTTGAGCGTTCGGGGCAGGTCCTGCAGCGGGTGGCCGCCGCTTTCCATAACCGTTCCTCGGCCGACTCCACGGCCGCCATCCAGGACATTGAGACGCGCATCGCGCCGCGCCTTGCCGAGCACCAGGACAATATCCACCTCAACCGGGCCCTCTTCGAGCGCCTCAAGGCGGTCCCGGCGGACGGCCTCGACGCCGAACCGGCCCGGTTGCTGGCCGAGTACCTTCGGCGGTTCACGGCCGCGGGCGCCGAACTCGACGACGCCGCCCAGGCCCGGCTGCGGGCGCTCAACGCAGAGCTGTCCGAACTCTCGACCGAGTACCAGCAGCGGCTGCTGCGGGACACCAATGCCTCCGCGCTCCTGCTCGACACCGCGGCCGAGCTCGACGGCCTCCCCGCCGATGACATCGCCGCCGCCGCGGCGGCAGCCGAAGCGGCGGGCCACCCCGGCAGGTACCTGCTCACCCTGATCCTTCCCACCAACCAGCCGGCGATGGCGCTGCTGACCGACCGCGCGGTGCGCCGGCGGCTGTATGAACTGTCGGTGAACCGCGGCTTCAGCGACGGCCCGGATAACACCCTGGAGCTGGCCGCACGCATGGCGGCCCTGCGCGCCGACCGCGCCGCCCTGCTGGGCTTCGACACGTACGCCGCGGCCGCCACGGACGACCAGACCGCACCCTCGCTCGGGGCCATCCGGGAGCGCCTCGCCGCCCTCACCGGTCCCGCCGTGCGCAACGCCCGGGCGGAGGCGGCCGAGCTCGGGGCCGACGCCGGGCACCCGCTCGAGCCGTGGGACTGGGCCTTCCACTCGGAGCGGGTCCGGCGCTCGAAGTACGACGTCGACCTCGCCGCGCTCCGGCCCTACTTCGAGCTGAACCGCGTCCTGAAGGACGGCATCTTCTTCGCGGCCGGGCAGCTGTACGGGCTGCGCTTCACTGAACGACCCGACCTCACCGGCTACCACCCCGAGGTGCAGGTGTGGGAGGTCTTCAACGAGGACGGATCCGGGCTGGGCCTGTTCCTCGGCGACTACTACACGCGCGACACGAAGAACGGGGGCGCCTGGATGAACTCCTTCGTTGACCAGTCCGCGCTCCAGGGCACCCGCGCGGTCGTGGTGAACAACCTGAACATTCCCAAGCCCCCGCCCGGGGAGCCGACGCTGCTCAGCTTCGACGAGGTGGTCACCGCCTTCCACGAATTCGGACACGCCCTGCACGGCCTGTTCTCCAACGTCACCTACCCCACCTTTTCGGGCACCAGCGTTCCGCGTGACTTCGTCGAATATCCATCGCAGGTCAACGAGATGTGGATGCTGTGGCCCGAGGTCGTGGCGAACTACGCCCGCCACCATGAGACCGGGGAGGCCCTCCCGCAGGAGGTCATCGACCGCGTCACGGCGGCGTCGACGTGGGGCGAAGGCTTCGCTACCACCGAGTACCTCGGGGCGACCCTGCTCGATCTGGCCTGGCACTCCCTGCCGCCCGGCACCACCGTTGAGGACCCGTCGGCCTTCGAGCAGCGGGCGCTTCAGGAGGCCGGCGTCGACTTCGCACTGGTTCCCCCGCGCTACCGGACCGGCTATTTTAAGCACATCTTCGCCGGCGGCTATGCCGCCGCCTACTACGCCTATATCTGGAGTGAGGTCCTCGACGCCGACACCGTCGAGTGGTTTCGATCCTCAGGAGGGCTCACCCGGGCCAACGGCGACACCTTCCGCACCGAGCTGCTCTCACGCGGTAACAGCATCGACCCGCTTCAGGCGTTCCGCAACTTCCGGGGCCGGGATGCCGAACTGGAGCCGCTGCTGAAGCGGCGGGGCCTGGCCTGAGCCCGGATGGTCACAATTGCCCAGGTCCAGCGCCTGCACACCGCCTGGTTCGCGGCGCTTGCCACCGCCACCGGCGGAAAGACCTTCTCCACCCACGGGTGCACGTGGGCGTGGCTTCCGGCGCGGTCGCAGCTTCTGCTCCTGTTCCCGGAGGAGGTCTCGCTGGCCGGCATCCGCCCGGGCCTCGCCGAGGGCAGCAGGTTGGGAGCGAAGACGGTGGGCGTCTGGCTGAACGGCGCGGTGCGCAGCAGCGCCCTGTCGTCACTGGGGTTCTCGCCGGGGTGGCAGCCGTGGTGGATGGCCGCGCCCGTCGGGGTACCGGCCGCCTATGAGGACGGCGCCGCCGAACTGTCGACGGAGGTGCCTGAGTATCTCGGGCCGCTGGCCCGGGAACTGCGGGTGGTACGGTCCCAGCCCCGGCAGGCCTGGCACGCCGAGACGAGGGCCGGCGGGAACGTCGTCGGCGCGGCGTACTCGTTCTACCCCTCGGGGGTCCCGGGGCTCCGGGGTCTCGGCGGGATCTTCTCCCTCGAGGTCCTGCCGGAGTACCGCCACCGCGGCCTCGGCACCGCGTTGCTGAGCCGCGCTGCCAAGGCGGCGGCCGCATCCGGGGCCCGGCATCTGGCGGTCAATGCGGCGCCCTCGGGGTCGGAGTTCTTCGCGGCCCGGGGTTTCGACCTCGTGGGCCGGGGCAAGACACTGTGGATGGCACTCTAAGCTCCGGACGGCAGGGCGGACGGCGACCCTAGGCGGCGTCCGGGGCACTGCGGGGACGGAACCGCCGGATGCTGTAGGCGATGAACGCCGCCGCGAGCAGTGCCGACAGAATCAGCCCCGAGCCGACGCTCCAACCGCCGGGTAGCCACCACTGCGCTTCAAGCGGCCACCAGCCGGGTGCGGCCGGCTTGATGCACCAGAGCACGCCGACGAGGGCCAGCACCAGGGCGGCGGCGAAGCTGAGCGCGATGTTGCGCCGGGTCCGAACGCCTCGGGCGGCGGCCGCGAAGGCCCGGGTCTTGACCGGCTGCAGCCACCGGCGGGCCCATTCGTACTGCTGGGCGAGCATGGTGAGGCCGGCAACGAGTGCCAGCAGCCCGGGGCCGGGGAGGACGAGGGCCGCGAGCCCAATGGCCACGAGGAGCCAGCCCACGACCAGCCCGGCCACGCGTTTCGCGCCCCGGGGTCGAGTCCGTCCCGCGAACCGAGCCATGCGAACCCTCCAAAGTGTTAGCCTGCTGCTGCTTCACCAGCCTGCCGGAGTGCCTCGATCCGGCGGAGCTGCCACCGGCCGTGTCAGCTAAACGTTCAGGCCGGCCGCAGAGTTCGCGCCGACCTGGTCGACCTTGCCGTGGAAACGCATCCCGGCCTTGCCGCCGAGCACGGCCCCGATGAAGGGGACGATGACGGCGACGACGAGGGCGATGATCCCACCGGTGGTCAGCGCACCCTCATTGACGGGGATGCGGGGGAAGCCGATGAGGCCCCCGAGGACGTTGAACTGGCTGCCGGCGACGGCGCCGAGAAGGGCGGTGAGGACCACCGCGATGCCTGTGGCCGTCATCCAGCCGAAGAAGGCCGAGCCGAACTTCATTCCGCCGAACTGCCGCCGTTCCTCGGCGGCGATCTCGTCACGTCTACCCTCCGGCGTACTCGGCCCGGAAGTGTTGTGCTGTGCCATGAAACTCTCCTCGAACGTTGCGGTGGATGCGGGTAGATCCGTCCGGGACGCAGGGTGCCGATCGCCGTTTCAACGCCAGTATTCTACCGCTAGATCGCCTAGTAGTAAGCAGGCTTGCCAATTATTTCCGGGGCCCCTAGAGTGGGCGGTGCAAGCAGCCCGGGGCCCCGCGCCCATGACCTCCACTACGGCGCCGCCCACCGCGGCGGAGCCAGTGAACACCTTCGTGAACACCAAGGAGAAACATGATTTCCCAGGAAAACCTGAACGACCTGGCCGCCGGCCGCGGAAACGTGTACACCAATGACGGCAGCAAGCTCGGCTCGATCGGCCAGCTGTATGTCGATGACGAGACCGGGCAGCCCAGTTGGGTCACGGTCAACACCGGCCTGTTCGGCACCTCCGAGTCCTTCGTTCCGCTCCAGGCCGCATCGGTTGACGGCAACGACGTCCGCGTCCCCTACTCCAAGGACCTCGTCAAGGACGCTCCCAAGGTGGAGAAGGACGGCCACCTGAGCCCCGAGGAGGAGGACCGCCTCTACCGGCACTACAGCCTCAACGGCGGCTCCGACGGGACCCGCGGCGCCGACTACGACACCACCGGCACCACCACCGGCCGTGAAGCCGTCGGCCACGACACCTCCGGCCCCACCACCGACGAGGCGATGACCCGCTCGGAGGAGCAGCTGCGCGTGGGCACCGAGTCGCGCGAAGCCGGCCGGGTGCGCCTGCGCAAGTTCGTCGTCTCCGAGAACGTGTCCCAGACGGTTCCGGTGTCGCGCGAAGAGGTCCGCCTCGAGCGTGAGCCGATCACCGATGCCAACCGCGATGCCGCAATGGCCGGTCCGGCCATCAGCGAAGAGGAGCACGAGGTCGTCCTGCACGAGGAGCGGCCCGTCGTGGAGAAGGAAGCCGTTCCGGTCGAACGGGTCCGCCTCGATAAGGAGACAGTGACCGAGCAGCACACGGTCAACGAGGAGGTCCGTAAGGAGCAGATCGAGGCCGACGGCGACCTCGGCCGCGGCCGGCACTGACCCACCCGCCCCCAGAGGGAACGCAGAAGGGGCACCGCCTGGTGGCGGTGCCCCTTCTTTTGTGCCTTGAGCCTGCTGCGCCGGTGGCTACCAGCCGCGCTCGGCGAGGCGGTGCGGCTGCGGCAGCTCGTCGACGTTGATGCCGACCATGGCTTCACCCAGGCCGCGGGAGACCTTGGCGACCATGTCGGGGTCGTCGTGGAAGGTCGTCGCCTTGACTATGGCGGCGGCCCTCTCGGCGGGGTTCCCGGCCTTGAAGATGCCCGAACCGACGAACACGCCGTCGGCGCCGAGCTGCATCATCATGGCGGCGTCGGCGGGGGTTGCAATGCCGCCGGCGGTGAAGAGCACCACCGGCAGGCGGCCCTCCCGGGCGACCTCCTTGACCAGCTCGTAGGGCGCCTGCAGTTCCTTGGCGGCGACGTAGAGTTCGTCCTCGGCCATTGAGGAGAGCCGGGCGATCTCCGAGCGGATCTTGCGCATGTGCATCGTCGCGTTGGAGACGTCGCCGGTGCCGGCCTCGCCCTTGGACCGGATCATTGCCGCACCCTCGTTGAGGCGGCGCAGCGCCTCCCCCAGGTTCGTGGCGCCGCAGACGAAGGGCACCGTGAACTTCCACTTGTCGATGTGGTTGGCGTAGTCCGCCGGGGTCAGCACCTCGGACTCGTCGATGTAGTCGACGCCGAGCGACTGCAGCACCTGCGCCTCGACGAAGTGCCCGATCCGTGCCTTGGCCATCACCGGGATGGACACGGCGTCGATGATGCCGTCGATCATGTCGGGGTCGCTCATGCGCGAGACCCCGCCCTGGGCGCGAATGTCGGCCGGAACCCGCTCGAGGGCCATGACAGCCACCGCGCCGGCATCTTCGGCGATCCGGGCCTGCTCCGGCGTGACGACGTCCATAATCACGCCGCCCTTCAGCATTTCAGCCATTCCGCGCTTGACGCGGCTGCCGCCGGTCGAAGCGGCGGTTGTTGAATTGTCGTCAACGGTGGACACAGAAAGCCCCTAAAGATTGGTAAAAGGTAACGCATCCCATAATACGCCCGGACGGGCCGGCGCACCGCTGCCCGTTCCGGCCCCTTCCGCTGGTTCGGCGCGCCGTCTGGAAAGGGAGGCTACCCTCCCGCGCCGGCGCGCGGGCGCCCGGGTGCCGCCGCCGAGTTTTCCCGAAGCGCCGGGGAGGAGCGCGGCACCATGACCAGCACGGCTGAGGGAAGCAGCGTGACCTCGGCGGGGGCGGGCCCGACCAGTTCCCCGTCGGCGTAGACGTTCAGGCCCGGCGCCGCGGTCAGCCGAATCCGCCGGCCCCGGGAGGAGGCGACGCCCGGCTGGGTGACGTGGGCGCCGCGGAAGGCGCAGAGGAACACGGAGGCGAGGCGGACCCTGCCGCCGCCGCGCAGCCGGACGACGTCGAGTAGGCCGTCGTCAGCGACGGCGTCGGGGGCGATGCGGATGCCGCCGCCGTACTGGCCGACATTGCCGACGGCGACGAACCAGCCGGGAAACTCCTCCCGGTCGCCGTCGACCTCGACGACGAACCCGACGCCCTTCCAGGTGAGAAGTGCCCGCACTCCCCCGGCGAGGTAGCTCAGGGGGCCCAGTCCGACCCGGGCGGCGTTGGCCAGTTCCGCGGCGAAGCCGTCGAACCCGATGTGGGCGACGCCGAGGAACGGCACCCCGTTCACACAACCGAGATCGAGGGGGCGCACCGTCAGGGCCGGCACCGAGCGGACGGCCCTGACGGGGTTGACCGGCAGCCCGAGCCGGCGGACCGTGTCGTTGCCCCGCCCGCCGCCAAGGGTCAGCAGCACCGCGGAGGTGCCCCGGACGCCGGCGGCGACGGCCCCGTGCAGCCCGTCACCGCCGAGGGAGGCGACGAGCGTGCCCGGGCCGGCGGTGGCGGCGGCCGCGCGGGCGTCGGCCAGCCCTTCGGTCACATGCTCGACGACGTCATAGCCCTGCGCGGCCAGGGCACTCCGGACCCGGGCCCGAAATCTCAGGCTCCGGCCGCGGCCGGAGGTCGGGTTGACGATCAGCAGGGCCCGCAGCGGGGCGGGCGCGGCGGCCGGCGGCACGCTCACAGGGCGGTACGGCCGTTGGAAGGCACCGGGTTCAGCCCTGCCCGGCCGGGCGGGGGTCCATCGACTGGCGCCGCACGGCGGCGACCCGCTGAAACACGGTGACCATACTCGCAAGGGCAAGCAGGACCAGGACGCCGAGGAGGAACTCCCCCGGCAGGCCCAGGCCGGTCAGTCCTGCGGTGACGAGCACCGACACGAGCCGCTCGGCGCGTTCGGCGATGCCGACACTGGCGTCGAAGCCGAGCGCCTCGGCCTTGGCCCGGGCGTAGGAGACGAGCATTCCGAGGACGAGGCACAGCAGGGCCGCGACCGCCGTCGGGACTGAGTCCCCGCCGGTGAAGTACCAAACGGCCAGGCCCGCGAACACTGCACCGTCGGCCACCCGGTCGAGGGTGGAATCGAGGAAGCTCCCCCAGGGGCCGCCCGGTCCCCGCAGCCGGGCCATGATGCCGTCGATCACGTCGGAGAAGACAAACGCGGTGATGAACAGCGTGCCCCAGAAGAGCTCGCCCTGCGGGTAGAAGACCAGCGCGCCGACGGCGACGCCCGCCGTGCCGGCGATGGTCACGGCGTCAGGGCTGACCCCCCACCGCAGCAGCAGCGCAGCCAGCGGGGTGAACAGGGTCGTAAAAAATGTCCTCGCGTACTTGTTGAGCATGGTTCAGGCACGCCCTTCCGCAGCATTGGCATTCCGCGCACCCGCGGCGGCCCCGGAGGCGGGCCAGCCCTCGGCCACCTGCCGGCGCACCTCGTCCAGGGTCTGCGTCACCGCCTTGGTCTGGGCGATGATGGGCAGGAAGTTCCCGTCCCCGCCCCAGCGGGGGACGACGTGCTGGTGCAGGTGCGCCGCGATGCCCGCACCCCCGGTGCGGCCCTGGTTCATGCCGATGTTGAAGCCGGTGGGGTTGGACACCGTCCGAAGCACCCGCATCGCTGTCTGGGTCAGGTCGGCGAACTCCGCCGTCTCGGCCCCGTCGATATCGGTGTAGTCGGGAAGGTGGCGGTAGGGAACCACCAGGAGGTGGCCGGGATTGTAGGGGTAGAGATTGAGCACCACGTAGCAATGCTCGCCCCGGTGGACGATCAGAGACTCCTCGTCGCTGCGGGTCGGAGCCACGCAGAACGGGCAGTCGTTCTCGCCGGTGACCTGGTCCTGGCCACCCTTGATGTAGGCGAGGCGGTGCGGGGTCCACAGGCGCTGGAAGGCATCGGGCACCCCGGCGAGCTGGAAGTCATCCGTCGCCGCCGCGTCCCCGGGATAGTCCATTCCGGCGTCTGGGGTCCGCTCCATCAGAGAGACTTATCCCGGGTCCGGACCGCATCGACGATGCGCTTCACGGCATCCTCGACGGGCACCTGATTCTCCTGGCTTCCGTCGCGGAAGCGGAACGAGACGGCGCCGGCCTCCTGGTCCTCGCCGCCGGCGATCAGGACGAAGGGCACCTTCTCCTTGCTCGCCGTGCGGATTTTCTTGGGGAACCTGTCCGTGCCGGCGTCGACCTGGGCGCGGATGCCTTCGGCCTTAAGCCGGTCGACGACGTCGTACAGGTAGTCGTTGAATGCCTCCGCCACGGGGACGGCGAGGACCTGCACCGGTGCGAGCCAGGCAGGGAAGGCACCAGCGTAGTGCTCGGTGAGCACGCCCATGAACCGCTCGATCGAGCCGAACAGGGCGCGGTGGATCATCACGGGGCGCTGGCGGGCGCCGTCGGCGGCCTGGTACTCCATCTCAAAGCGCTCGGGCAGGTTGAAGTCGAGCTGGATGGTCGACATCTGCCAGGTGCGGCCGATGGCGTCCTTGGCCTGGACGGAGATCTTGGGGCCGTAGAACGCGGCTCCCCCCGGGTCGGGAACCAGCTCGAGGCCGGACTCCTCGGCCACCTCGGCGAGGGTGCGGGTCGCTTCCTCCCAGATGTCGTCGGCACCGACGGACTTCTCCTCGTTCCGGGTGGAGAGCTCAAGGTAGAAGTCATCGAGCCCGTAGTCCTTGAGGAGCCCCAGGACGAAGTTCAGCGTCCCGGTGAGCTCCTCCTTCATCTGCTCGCGCGTGCAGTAGATGTGGGCGTCGTCCTGGGTCATGCCGCGGACCCGGGTGAGGCCGTGGATGACGCCTGACTTCTCGTACCGGTACACCGAACCGAATTCGAAGAGCCGCAGCGGCAGTTCCCGGTAGGAACGCCCGCGCGACTTGTAGATCAGGTTGTGCATGGGGCAGTTCATCGGCTTGAGGTAGTAGTCCTGCCCGGGCTTGCGCACCGAACCGTCCTCATTGAGCTCCGAGTCAACGTGCATCGGGGGGAACATGCCGTCCCGGTACCAGTCGAGGTGGCCCGACACCTCGTAGAGGTGGCCCTTGGTGATGTGCGGGGTGTAAACGAACTCGTACCCGGCCTCGGTGTGCCGCTGGCGGGAGTAGTCCTCCATCGCCTTGCGGATGACGCCGCCCTTGGGGTGGAACACGGGCAGCCCCGAGCCGAGCTCGTCCGGGAAGGAGAAGAGGTCGAGCTCGGTGCCGAGGCGGCGGTGGTCGCGGCGCTCGGCCTCGGCCAGGCGCTCCCGGTAGGCCACCAGGTCCTCCTTGGTGGGCCAGGCGGTGCCGTAAATCCGCTGCAGCTGCTTGTTCTTCTCGCTGCCGCGCCAGTACGCGGCCGCGGAGCGGGTCAGCGCGAAGGCGTTGGAGATCAGCTTGGTGTTGGGCAGGTGGGGACCACGGCACAGGTCCTCCCAGATAACGTCGCCGGACTTCCGATCGACATTGCCGTAGATCGACAGCCCGCCGGCGCCGACCTCCACGGAGGCGCCCTCCTCGTCGGAGGCATCACCCTTGAGCCCGATCAGTTCGAGTTTGTAGGGTTCGTCGGCCATGGCCAGACGCGCCTCATCCTCGGACACCTCGCGGCGCACGAAGAGCTGGTTCGTGTTGACGATCTTCTGCATCATCTTCTCGAGCTGCTTCAACTCGTCGGGGGTGAACGGCTCGTCGACGTCGAAGTCGTAGTAGAAGCCGTCGGTGATGTAGGGCCCGATGCCGAGCCGGGCACCGGGACGCAGCTGCTGCACCGCCTGGGCGAGCACGTGGGTGGCCGAGTGCCGCAGCACCTGGAGGCCCTCGGGCGACTCCATCGTGACGGCCTCGACCTGCGCGCCCTCGGGCAGCGGCTGGTCGAGGTCCTTCAGTTCACCGTCGACCCGGACCACGACGACGTCGCGGCGTTCCCGGAAGAGATCGGCACCGGTCGTGCCCGCGGTCACCTGGTTCTCTTCGCCATCGACGATGAGGGTGATAGGTAGGGGCGCTGACACAGTGGTCTCCTTGCGAAAGTGGTACGAGCTAATGACTGGCGTGCATCCGGGGCAGGCGCACCCGGAATCGGGCGTCGCCGCGGTCCTCTGATCGTATCCGCTGCGCTCGGGCGCGACCAACAACCGCCGCGCCACGCCCGGGCGTCCGTCCGGGGACCGGGCGGTGGCGGTGAGAGGATCGGGGAATGGATTCAACGGTGAATGTGATCACCCTCGGGGTGCGCAGCCTCAGGGCCTCCCTCGCCTTCTACGCGGACGGGCTGGGATGGACGCCCAAACTCCACGTTCCGGAGGAGGTGGCCTTCTTCCAGGTGGGCCATGGACTGCTGCTGTCCCTGTTCCGCCTTGACCACCTCGCAGCGGAGGCCGGCGGAGGCGGGCATGGCAATCCGCAGCTGTTCACCCTGGCCCACAATGTTGACTCACCGGAGGCGGTCGATTCGGTGCTCCACGAGGCCGCAGCCGCCGGCGGGTCGATCGTGGCGGCGGGCACCCAGATGAGCTGGGGCGGCTATTCCGGGTACTTCGCGGATCCCGACGGATTCCGGTGGGAGGTCTGCTACAACCCCGGCCTGCGGGTCGAGCCGGACGGCACCGTTTCCATCGTCGAAATCGCCTGACGGAATCGAAACCCGTGCAGCGGCGTTGCACCTGTAGGTACTGAAACCACAACAGCACCATTTTTTGCAGCCATCCCAGGAGGAGCACCGTGGATTACACACCAGAAAACGGGACCATCACCATGTTCTCGACATCGTGGTGCGGCTATTGCCGCCGGCTGAAGTCCCAGCTCACAGCCCAGGGCATCGGCTTCCGCGAGATCAACATCGAGGAGACCGAGGGGACGGCCGAGCTGGTCGCTTCGCTCAACGGCGGAAACCAGACGGTCCCCACCGTCATCTTCCCCGATGGCTCCACGGCGACGAACCCGTCCGTGGCGGATGTCAAGACCCGCCTCGGCGTCTAGGCCGCAGCGGCCGGCCGGCGGGCCCGTCCCGCCGGCTGCCGCTCCTGCCCCCGCCTGCCGGTCCAGCAGGTCCAGGCCGCCCAACTGATCCAGCCCTACAGATCCGGCGCCGGAACGAGCCGCACGTGCCGGTCGTAGGCGCCAAGTACCGTCTCCTCAAGGTCCCGGACCCGGATGCCCGGGCGAAGATCCTCGGCCGCTCCCGCGGTGGCCGGGTCCCATTTCAGGTCGAGGGCCGAATAAGCGTCGGTGAGCACGGCCCTCAGGGGCGCCGCATCCTCAACGATCAGCACCGAGGAGAACAGCCACGCCCCGGCCACCACCCGCTGCGCTGTTCCCACCAGCTTGACCTGCCCCCGCCCGCCCGCCGGGCCGTGGACACTGAATTCCCCGGGACAGTACTCCCCCGGGATCTCGCCCACGGCGGCGGGGACACCGGCGTCCCGCAGCGCCCGGGCGAAGAGACCTCCGAAGAATTCGAAGCGCGCGCGCGTGGCGGCTACCGGATCGGATGCCGGTTCAATATGGTCGACCACCAGGCAGCCCCGGTGGTATGCGGCGGCCCTTCCGCCGGCTCGGCGCACCACCGGTTCGAATCCCGCCGCCCGCACCTTGCCGCCGGCCTCGGGAAATCCCGGAAGCCGCGCGTCGCGCTGTCCGAAGGCCACCGTCGGCTCCGGGCGGTACAGCCGCAGCGTGGGGCTGCGCCGCCCTGCGGCCACCTCCCTCAGGAGCGCGATGCCCGCGTCGAGGTCCTCGGAGGCACCCGACGTGCGGCGCTGCTGATACACCTCAAGCGTGTCCGCTCCCTCCCAGGGGTTCCCCATGGCCTCCGGCTCCGTCCGTTCGTTCCGCGTCGTCCCGTTCCGCGTCGTGCACCGGCGCTCCGGCTCTCCCGCGGGCGGATCAACCCGCCCCGAGGCGGCCTGCGCCCGGCAGCGTGCCCCGCGCCCAATCTATATGACACTCTTGGAGTTGTAAGGTCTGGACCGCCCCGATGCACTGCCGGAGGCGCACCGGAACCGTCTCGCAGCACCGAACTCCACCGGGGGCACTTCATGGACTCAGCGCGCAGCTTCGACTCCGTTTCGATCATCTTCAACCCGAACAGCACCGGGGACGCGCCACGGCTCGCCGACGGGCTCCACAATGACCTGACCCGGCTCCTGTCCTACGCTCCGGAGATCACCCTGCGGCCCACCGAGCGCGCCGGTCATGCCGTGGAACTCGCCCGGGAGGCCGCCCGGCAGGGCAATGCCCTCGTGGTCTCGGTAAGCGGCGACGGCGGATACAACGAGGTGGTCAACGGGGTGATGCAGAGCGGCAGCAGCGACACCGTCTGCGCCGTCATGGCCGCGGGGAACGCCAACGACCACCGCCGCACCACCGGGACCAAATCCCTTCCCGAGGCGATTGCCGAGGGCGAGGTGCGGCGCCTCGACCTCCTGAAAATCACGATTGGCGAGGAAGCGGAGGCCGAGACGAACTACGCCCACTCCTACATCGGTTTCGGGCTCACGCCCGTGGTGGCGATCGACCTCGAAAAGGGAAGCAAGGGCGCCTTCAAGGAAATGGTGACGGTGGTGCGTACCTTCGCGAAGTTCAAGCCCTTCGAAATCCGCCAGACCGACGGGGTCCACCGCAGATTCGACAGCCTCGTGCTGGCGAACATCCCGGAGATGGCGAAGTACGCAACCCTCAGCGAGGCAGAGGACCACCCGTCCGACGGACAGTTCGAAGTGGTGGTCTTCCCCCATATGGCGAAGTGGAAGGTGCTGCTGACAGCCCTGCGCGCCGCCTCCAAGGGGCTCGGCAAGCAGCCCAGCGTCAGCAGGTACGAGTTCACCACCGTCAAGCCGATGCCCTACCAGCTCGACGGCGAGGTCAAATCGGCTCCGGCCGAGACGAAGGTTCTGGTCGAGGCCGCCCCTCGCGCCCTGGCCGTCCTCGGCTGAGCCGGGGTCCGGCCCGGCGCGCGGACGGGCGCGAAAGAAAGTTCGTGGACCTGGCCGGCGAACCGGGCACGGCCGGGCCGCGGTAGGCGTCGACCGGCGCAGCGGGCGGACCCGCTGCGCCCGGCTCAGCGCCCTCCGTCGAGCTCCCGGCTGCGCTGCTCCAGCGCCGGTCCGCCGTAGGGGTAGTCGCTGAGCTGGGGCGCGCTGACGGCGTCCAGCCGGCCGGCCTCCTCCGGCGTCAGTTCAAGCCCTGCGGAGGCGAGGTTGTCCTCAAGCTGGTCCACTGTCCGCGCCCCAAGGATGACCGAGGTGACAGCCGGCCGGCCCGCAACCCAGGCCAGGGCCACCTGCGAGGCACTGACGCCGCGGGCCTTCGCCGTCTCTCCGACGGCGTCAACAATCCGCCACGTGCGCTCCTGGGCGTTGCGCTGCTCCCAGGCCTCCATCCCGCGCTGAGGATTCTCCCCCAGCCGGGTGGCTCCCGTGGGCAGGGTGTCCCGCGAGTACTTTCCGCTCAGCCAGCCGCCGCCGAGCGGTGACCACGGCAGCAGACCCATGCCGGCGTCAAGAGTGGCAGGGACGATCTCGGCCTCAATCTCGCGCACCAGCAGGCTGTACTGCGGCTGGAGCGTGACCGGCGCGCTGTACCCGGAAGCCCGTGCCAGCATCACGGCCTTCGTCAGCTGCCACCCGGTGTAATTTGAGAAGCCGTAGTAGGAGATCTTGCCGCTGCGCACCGCCTCGTCGAGGAACCCGAGGGTTTCCTCGAGCGGTGTGAGGGGATCCCAGGAGTGCACCTGGTAGAGGTCGAGGTGGTCAACGCCGAGGCGGGTCAGTGAGGCCTCGAGCGCCCGGCGCAGGTGCCTGCGGGACAGGCCCAGGTCATTGACCCCTTTGCCCATGGGGAACCGGCCCTTAGAGGCGATCACCATCGAGTCGCGCCCGGCCGGGTTTCGAGCCAGCCAGCGCCCGATGATCTCCTCGGACATCCCGGCGGTGTAGACGTCGGCGGTGTCGATCAGGTTTCCGCCGGCGGAGGCGTAGGCATCGAGGATGCGGTGGGACTCGGCCTCGTCGGCTTCCGCCCCGAACGTCATCGTGCCAAGGGCCAGCGCCGATACTGAGGTGCCACTGCTGCCAAGTCTCCGGTACTCCATGCGATCCCTTCCATTGCACTGGTCCTGCGGGCGGCACCATAGCCCCGCCCCGGCCCTGGGACCGGGGCGGTGCAGGCGGTGCGAGGGGACCGCCCGGGCTGGGTCCGGGCGTTCCCGCTGCTTCCGACCTTAGTCAGTGACGACGACGTCTCGCCAGAACGCGTAGTGGTCCTTGATGTTCTGTGCCGCGTCCTTGGGCTGCGGGTAGAACCATCCGGCGTCGACACTCTGCTTGCCGTCCGCCTCGAGGGTGACGTAGTGGGCCTGGCCCTTCCACGGGCAGGTGGTCTGTGTGGGGCTTGCCCGGAAGAACTCCTCGTTGACGGAGTCCTTCGGGAAGTAGTGGTTACCCTCGACCAGAACCGTAGTTGCGGATTCCGCGATGACCTGGTTGTTCCAGACTGCCTTTGGCATAGTTCCTGTTCCTTTGCGGTTAGTGCGCACGGACCGTTCCGGCCCACTTGTCCCAACGACCGGACGGCACCGACCATTCCGGTATTACAGCGGGCGGACCGTGAGAATCTGCTCGGACCGGCCGAAAGGCCCGTCTTGATCGTGCAGGACGCTGGAGGTGAGCCCCACCCCGTCCGCCCCGAACGTCACCCTCGTGTCCAGGCCCAGCCAGGGCCCGGAGGGCGGGCGGTGGAAGTGCAGCTGGAGGTCGACGTTGGGGAACATCCAGCTGCCCGTACCCGGCCGGACCCTGGCGGCGATCCCATTCGCCGCATCCACCATGCCGCACAGGCGCACGAGGTCCGGCGTCGGCCCGTCATCGACGAGCTCCAAGGGTGTCCGCAGCCAGATGCGGCCACGGCCCGGGCGGTGGCCGGGCACCACGCGGAACTCGAGGGATTCGATGAAGCCGCCGGGCCACTGTGTCATGCCGTCGTAGGGTCCCGCCTCGTCAGGCCCGGGCATGCCGGTATCCTCGACGGCGGCGACCTCGGCGGTGTCGGTTTTGGCCAGCCGCCACGCCCTCGCGGTGACCGCAGTGCGGCCCTGGGCACGCAGCTCGGCCTCGAGCAGCTCGATCGTGCGTCCCGGCCGGAGGACCCGGGTTGAGACCTCGAACTCGCCGCCGGGAATCATTCCCAGGATGTCGAAACCCACCCGGGCCAGCTGCAGGTCCGGGCGGGGCTCGCAGTCCAGCAGCTTTTGCACGAGCAGGCCCGCCACGGGCGCCATATGCTGCTCACCGGGATTCCAGGCCCCCTGGGCGTGGACGGTCGACTCGAACCGGCCCTCCCCCAACGAGCGGTAGTACGAGCCGGACATGCGCTACTCCTTCGGGCATCTGCAGGTGAAAGGCGCCAGGCCCTGCTCCGGCGCACCCGCACCATGCTAGTGCAGCCCACCGTTTCACCCGCGCGCCGCCCGGGCGGGGCTTCGGCGCGGATGCCGCAGCGCCGGAAAACCGTTCTCCATCGTCGGAATAGAGCGGAGGATTGCCGGGTTATCGAGAATTAGGCCCAGCCAAGCGCCGGCGCTCCCGCCCGGGAGTAGTGGGGCCGCCGCGGTATGCGCGGCAACAGCAAAAGTAGGCGCCGTCTTAGAAGAAAGAGAACTCATGCCTCGCAGCACGTCACCACAGGTGTCCCAAGATCCACCTTCGGCGGAACCGGCACCGTTGCCGGCCGAACCCGGGGTTTCGGCGAAGGACCGCCTGGTCATCCGCCTCCTCATCATCTCGGCGTTCGTCGTCATCCTCAACGAAACGATCACCGGCGTCGCCATTCCGCGCCTGGTCCAGGATCTCGGCATCACCGTCAGCGCCGGGCAATGGCTCAGCACCGCGTTCCTCCTGACGATGGCAGTCGTTATCCCGATCACCGGCTTCCTCCTGCAGCGCTTCAACACCCGTCCGCTGTTCCTGGTCGCCATGTCGCTGTTCAGCGCCGGCACTCTGCTCGCCGCCCTCGCGCCGGGCTTCGGCACCCTTGTGGCAGGCCGGGTGATCCAGGCCAGCGGTACCGCAATCATGCTGCCCCTGCTGATGACCACCGTCATGACCCTGGTGCCGGCCGCCTCCCGCGGGCGCACCATGGGCAACATTTCGATCGTGATCTCCGTGGCCCCCGCCGTCGGCCCCACCACCGCGGGCGCCATCCTCAGCGTCCTGGACTGGCGCTGGATGTTCTGGCTCGTCCTGCCCATCGCACTGGTCTCCCTCATCCTGGGCGCCACCAAGATGACAAACGTCACCTCCCCCCACAAGAGTGCGATCGACGTGCTGTCGGTGATTCTCTCGGCCCTGGCCTTCGGCGGCATTGTCTACGGCTTCAGCCAGCTCGGTGAAGCCAGCGCCGAAGCCGCGGTTCCCGCCTGGATTCCCCTGGCGGCCGGCATCGTCCTCCTCGCGCTGTTCATCGCACGCCAGATCCGGCTTCAGCGCGCCGACCGCGCACTGCTCGACCTGCGCACCTTCTCCTCACGCAACTTCACCCTCGCGATCCTGACCACGTTCCTCGCCTTCATGGGCCTGTTCGGGACGATCATCCTCCTGCCGATCTACGTCCAGAGCGTGCTGGGTGAGTCACCGCTGGTCGCGGGCCTGCTGCTGCTTCCCGGCGGCGTCCTGATCGGTGTCCTCGGACCGTGGGCGGGACGGGTTTTCGACCGCCGGGGACCGCGCGTCCTGCTCGTACCCGGGGCGCTGCTCATCGGGGTCTCCTTCGTGGCCCTGAGCTTCGCCTCGGAAACCACGCCGATCTACTTCGTGCTGATCGCCCACATCGTCTGGAGCCTCGGCCTTGCCCTGATGCTGACCCCGCTGCTGACCTCGGCGCTCGGCTCGGTGAAGCCGAGCCTGTACTCCCACGCCAGTGCCGTCTTCGGCACCGTGCAGCAGATCTCCGGCGCCGTCGGCACGGCACTGTTCATCTCGGTGACCACCATCGTCGCGGGCAACCTGGCGGCCGCGGGGCAGTCGGAGACAGCAGCCCTGGCCGGCGGCATCCAGGTGGCCTTCGTCTGGGGAGCCGTCATCTCCCTCGGCGCGGTGATTGCGGCCATCTTCGTGCGCAAGCCCGAGAACGCGCCGGACCCCTCGGCCGTGCCGGCGCACTAGGCTCCGGCCTAGGAGGAGCTGATGCTCTCCTCCGCACCGGCCCGGCGGACGGTGATCATGCCGTCGTCGACCCGCGCCTCGTACACGGGCTGCGGGTTGCTCGCCGGGCCGCGGACCACGGTCCCGTCGTCGAACCTGAAGGTGCTGCCGTGCCAGGGACAGGTGACGCAGCCATCGGAGATTTCGCCCTCCTCAAGCGGTCCGCCAAGGTGGCTGCACACGCTGTCCATGGCGCGGACCGTGCCGCCGTCGCGGTACAGCAGGATCGAGACGCCGTCGGCCTCCACCACGCGGCGCTCGCCGTCGGCCAACTCACCGTCGGTCAGCACAGGCGTCCATGCCTCTGGGCCTTCCCGCCAGGCGGTGCGGTTGACGTTGACCCCGCGCGCATAGCTCAGATGCCCGCCGAGATAGGCGCTGAACAGCAGGGCCCCGCACCCGCCGACACCCAGCAGGGTGCCGGCGGTGCGGCTGCCCCGGCGCCGGGCCACCGCCGAGAGGCTGTAGAGGGTCAGGGCGGTACTGTTCCCCACGGCGTGGACGAGGCCCACCCTGCTGTCCTTGCCGACGGTGTCGGCCCAGTCGTTCGCTCCGGTGAGCGCCGTCGGCAGGGCCGAGGCGATGCCCACTCCCACGAGGAGGTCCGCAGAGTGCTCCGAGTCCCGGCCGCCCACCAGGTCAAGCAGGGTCGCCATGGTCCAGGCCCCGGTGGGGATGTCGGTCATCACCGGGTGCAGCCGGTGCCCCAGGGCCTTGCCGCTCAGGGCGTTGCGCAGGACCCGCGGCCTCAGGGTCTTCTCAACGGCCGCGGCGACCGGCGCAGCGACAGTATCGAGGGGCTTGAAATTCTCAAGGGCTTCGACCATCGAGTGCAGCAGGTTCACGGGGATCTCCTTCTGGTCGGCGGCGCACGCAGGGCTCCCTCGAGCCGGGAAACCGCAGGGCGGTAACCCCTATTGTCCGTGGCGCCCGCGGTGCCGCAAGCCGCCGGACCGAAGCTAAATTTCCCTTGGAGCAACGAAGCTGCACTGGCACAATGCCGCTGCCTTGCCGCGCGGTTGCCGCACAACTTCTCCTCCCCCTTCTCCCTTCACGGAATCATCAGTTGGCTTATGGTTGGTTCCATGAGTTTCAACGACAACGTCCGCCTTGACCCTTCACGCGTAAGCGACCGGCGTGGGCGCGGCCGCGGCCTGGCGGTGGGCGGCGGTCTCGGCGGAGGGTTGGTGCTGATCCTCTCCCTCCTGTTCGGACCCGAGGTGGTGGGCCAGCTCGGCCTCGACGACGGAACCGGCCAGGGCCAGGGCAGCAGTGCCGGCGCGCCGGAGGCGATCACGTCGTGCCAGACCGGCGCCGACGCCAACGAACGCCTCGACTGCCGTATCCTTGCCACCGCTGAAAGCCTCGACAGCTTCTGGCTGCCCTACCTGGACCAGTACGGCGTCGAGTACAGCGCACCCGGGGTGGCCCTGTTCAGCGGCCAGACGGACACCGGGTGCGGCGGCGCCACCAGCGCCGTCGGTCCCTTCTACTGCCCGGTGGACCAGCAGACCTACTACGACACCGCGTTCTTCGACGACCTCGTCACCAGGTTCGGATCCTCCGGGGGGCCGCTGGCACAGGAGTACGTGATCGCCCACGAGTTCGGGCACCACATCCAGAACCTCACCAACACCCTCGAGGCCGGCCGGCAGGATCCCCAGGGGCCGGAGTCCGGGGCCGTCCGGGTCGAGCTTCAGGCCGACTGCTACGCGGGCCTGTGGGCCGCGCACGCCTCAAGCACCCCCGACCCCGAGACGGGTGAGCCTTTCCTGCGGGAATTCACCACCGAGGACCTGCGCGATGCGCTGTCGGCGGCGTCGGCCGTCGGCGATGACCGCATCCAGGAGGCGGCAACCGGCCAGGTCAATCCCGAGGTGTGGACGCACGGATCCGGCGAACAGCGCCAGGCCTGGTTCCTCCGGGGCTACCGCGCCGGCGACATCAACGCCTGCGACACTTTCCGGGCACCGGACCTGACCCCCTGACCCCCTGACCCCCTGACCCCCTGACCACTGAACCCCATCTTCCGAGGAGAACGATCAGCATGCACCTACCCGTGATGCCGCCGGTGCGCCCGATGCTGGCCAAGTCAGTTGCCCGGATCCCCGAGGGCGGGCTGTTGTATGAGCCGAAGTGGGACGGGTTCCGCTCCATCGTCTTCCGCGACGGGGACGAGGTTGAGATCGGTTCCCGCAACGGCAATCCGATGACCCGGTACTTCCCCGAGGTGGTCGAGGCGGTCCGGGCCAACCTTCCGGCGCGCTGCGTCCTCGACGGCGAACTGATCGTCGTCAGCGGGGCACGGCTCGACTTCGAAGCGCTCCAGCAGCGCATCCATCCCGCTGCAAGCCGCGTGGCGCTGCTTGCCCGCGAGACCCCCGCCCACTTCGTCGCGTTCGACCTGCTCGCCCTCGATGACGAGGACCTCACGGGAAGGCCCTTCCGGGAACGCCGGGCGCTGCTGGAGAAGCACCTGGCCGCCGCCCGTCCGCCGGTGCACCTCACGCCCGCCTCCACCGACTCCGCCGTGGCCGGTGAATGGTTCTCCCAGTTCGAGGGCGCCGGCCTGGACGGGGTCGTCGCCAAGGCGCTCGACGGGCCCTACGAGCCGAACAAGCGCTCGATGTTCAAGGTCAAGCACGAGCGCACCGCCGACTGCGTGGTGGCCGGCTACCGCACCCACAAGGCCGACGCAGCAGGGATCGGTTCCCTGCTGCTGGGGCTCTACACCGACGACGGGGACCTGATGGCCGTCGGGGTGGTCGGCGCCTTCACCGCAGCCCGCCGCCGTGAGCTGTTCCAGGAACTGCAGCCCCTGGTCACCTCGCCGGAGGAGCACCCCTGGGCCGCCGCCCGGGAGGACGACGGAATCCGCACGCCGTTCAACGCCGAAGGCAGCCGCTGGGCCGCCGGCCGGGACCTGTCCTTCACTCCCCTGCGCCCCGAGCGGGTCCTCGAGGTCCGCTACGACCACATGGAAGGCGCCCGGTTCCGCCACACCGCCCAGTTCAACCGCTGGCGGCCGGACCGGGATCCGGCCTCCTGCACCTTCGGCCAGCTTGAGGAGCCCGTGAGCTTCGACCTGGCCACCGTGCTCTCCGGCGGCGCACCGGTGGCCGGGACCACCCTCAACACCGGGCTCTGACCCGTCCGGGTTGGTCCCCGGATTGAGGTGCGCCATGCTGGTGCGGTAGCCAGCAGCACCGACGAGGGAGCCCCATGACCAGCACCGACCGGCAGATCGTCTTCGTCACGGGAGCCAGCCGCGGCGTGGGCCGCGGCATCGCCTCCGCCTTCGGTGAGGCAGGTGCCACGGTGTACGTCGGCGGGCGCACCACCGAGGAGGGGACCGCGCCCTCGCGGATGCCCGGGACCATTGCCGAAACGGCACGGCTCGTCACCGAGGCCGGCGGCACCGGCATCCCGCTGCGTCTGGACGTCACCGACGACGCCCAACTCACCGAGGCGTTCGCCCGCATCGAGTCGGAGCAGGGCCGGCTTGACGTCCTTGCCAACACCGCCTGGGGCGGGTACGAGCGGTTCACCGACGGAAGCGACTTCAATCCCGGCCCGTTCTGGGAACAGCCGCTCGGCCTCTGGGATTCGATGCACCGCGCGGGCCTGAGGGCGCACTACGCCGCCTCCTCGCTCGCCGCCCCGCTGATGGTCCGCGCCGGGAAGGGCCTGATCGTCACCCTCTCCTCCTTCGCCGGGCAGGTCTTCGTTCCTCCGGTCCCCTACGGCGTCGCCCATGCGGCCATCGACCGCCTGGCCGCCGACATGGCCTTCGACCTTCGGGACCAAGGTGTCGCCTCAATCGCCCTCTATCCGGGGCTGGTCCTCACCGAGAGCGTGGTCGCCAACCTTCAGTACTTTGAGCACGAGACCAACCGGGAAACTCCGCTGTTCGTCGGACGGACCGTCGCCGCGCTGGCCGCCGACCCGGACGTGCTGCGCCTCAGCGGCCTCGCCCTGGTCGCCGCCGAGGCGGCCGCGGCCTACGGGGTGCGCGACGAGGACGGCCATCTGCCCTCCTCCAACCGCCAGGCCATCACCGGCGCGCCCACCGCGGCCTTCCCCAACCCCTTCGACCGCCCGGAGGGCTCCACCGGGTCTGCCGGCCAGTGAAATCACGGTGGTGTCCCTCCGCCGGGCCGGCGCGGAAGCGCTAGTCAGAATCCTCGTGGACGACCAACACCGGACACGCTGCGTGCGAGACACAGGCGGCGCTGACCGAGCCCAGGAGCAGGCCTCGGAAGCCGCCGTGTCCGCGGCGCCCCACGATGAGCAGGTCGGCATCCCTGCCCTCCCGCACCAGGGCCTTTGACGGCCGCCCGAACACCACCTTCCGCTCAAGCTGAGGGGGGACCTCCGCACCGAAGGCCTCGGCGATGGCGTCGTCCATCCGTTTTTTCGTCACTTCGGCAAAGTTGTCGCTGCCCAGCGGGACGTACCCGGCATACTCTTCCGGGTACTCCCAGGCGCCCACCGTCGTAATGTCGGCATCCAGGGCGGGCGCAATCCGCGCGGCAAGACGGAGCGCCTTCACCGACTGAGCGGAGCCATCAAGGCCCACCACAACACGTCCCCGAACCCCACGCTCCATCACTGTTCCTTCCGCAGCAGACTTTCCGTCCACGGTGACCCGTCCTCACAGGGTGACCCCGTCGCACATCGCCGCCTAGGGCCGAAGGTCACCGATCCCCGCAAGCCGGTGTCCGCCGGCGCCGGCCGGTGGATGGCGAATCGGGACCAATGGCCCTCCTGTCTGCCGCCCGGGAAGCCCATACTGATGCAGGGGACCGGTCCGGTCTCATACCGGGCCGCTGGTCGACACTCCAGTGCGGGTCCTGGATTCCCGGACCCGCAGAACCGAAAAACCATAGGATCGGACGCCGCTTCCATGCCCTCCTCCAACGGCGCTCTCACAGCGCCACGCACCCGGCCCGCCCCAACCCAACAAAGCCCGACGCCGCAGGCACGGATTCCCTCCTGCCCCCAGTGCGGCACGGACGACTTCCTGATCTACTCCTCCTACCTGCCGCCCGCAAAGGTGCCGGACGGAGGTACGGAGCCGGCACGGACGTTCTACACATGTACGCGCTGCGGGTCGGCGGGCGGCCACGAGGTCCCCTCCGGGTGGCGGCCGCCCGGCTGGTTCTACTGCACCTGAGGGCGCACTTCGGCATTCATATCTTTGGCCATCGGCGGCGCGGCGCCCTCCGGTTGAGGACGGGCCCCACCCGGTCCTGCGGCTGAGATCCGGGCCCGCTACCGCGGTCCGGCGGTCTAATCAGCGGGGTCTAATCAGCCCGGTCCAATCAGCGCGGTCCGATCAGCGCGGCCTGGTCAGGATGGCCCGCCGAGGACGGGCCGGTCAGGACGGGCCAGTCAGGACTGGCCGGTCAGGACAGGCCGGTCAGGGTCCGCCGAGGACGGCGCGCGCCCCTGCCGCGATGACGCCGGAGTCCGTCGCCACCGCGATCCGGTCGAAGCCGCGGGCCCGCAGGATTCGGCCGCGGTCCGGATCGCCGGCAAAGATGCCTGCCGCCTTCCCGGCCGCGGACGACGCGGCGGCGATTTCGGCCAGGGGCCCGTCCCCTTCGGCCAGCAGGGCGTCAACGGTGGTTCCCAGGGACAGCGCGAGGTCGAACGGCCCGATGAACAGGAGGTCGACACCGGGTACCTCGGCAATCGCGCCGACGTTTGCCAACGCGGCTGCGGATTCGATCATGACACCGAGCTGGGGAGCAGCAGCAGCTGGCGGTGCCGCCTCGTGGCCCCAGAGCGGTGCCAACGGGCCCCAGCTGCGGGAACCCAGCGGTGGATACCTGCCGGCGTCCACCACCTGGCGTGCCTCGTCGGGGGTGTCGATCTGGGGAACGATCACCGCGGAAGCGCCAGCATCCAGGGCAAGTCCGATGCCGGCCGGGTCCGGGCCCCCAGTGCGGACCGCGAAGGCGAGACCGGCACCGGCCAGAGCGCGCCCGTTGTCGATCAGCGAGCGCCGGTCGAACCTGCCGTGCTGAGCGTCAAGGGCCACCCAGTCGAAACCCGACCGGGCCAGCGCCAGAACGGTGTCCACGTCGTCGCGGAAGCACCAGACTCCTGACGACCCGGGACCGATGGCGTTCATTCGGAAGGTTCCGCCGGCTTGGCGGAGCAGCATGCGCACGACGGCGCTTCGGCGGCTGCCGGGACCGCCCGCTCCCCTGGGCCGGCGGCTGTTCGGGCCGCCGGTACCGCCGCCGACGCCATCGGGGCCGCGCAGCAGGTGTCCCCCTTCCACGCCTCCCGGCCCTCCTTTGCGGCAATCGCCGCGATGATCAGCGCGGCGACCGGATCGGCCCAGGACCACCCCAGCGTGGAGTTGAGCAACAGCCCTCCGAGCAGGACCGCGGAGAGATAGGTGCACAGCAGGGTCTGTTTCGAGTCCGCCACGGCGGAGCGGGACCCGAGCTCGCGTCCGGCCCGCCGCTGCGCCAGGGAGAGGAACGGCATGACGACGAGGCTGGCCGCCGCCAGGGCGATGCCGACCGGCGAGTGCTGGGCTTCGCTGCCGCCGGCGAGCGCGCGCACCGCGTCAATCGTCACGAAGGCGGCCAATCCGAAAAAGGAGAACGCGATGAACCGCAGCGCCTTCGGTTCGCGGGCCTCGGGATCGAGTCCGGCGAACTGCCAGGCCACGGCCGCTGCGGAGAGCACCTCGACCACCGAGTCGAGCCCGAACGCCAACAGCGCTCCGGACGAGGCGACGGTTCCGGCGCCGAGCGCCACCACCGCTTCAATTGCGTTATAGGTGATGGTGGCCGCCACCAGGAGACGGATCCGCCGGGCCACGAGCATCCGCCGGCCTTCGGAAAGCGGCGGTGCTGCCGCGTCGGTGCCGCCCGGCCGGCCGCCGGAGGCGGTCCCCGCAGGGAAGGCTGAATGGGTTGGCATTTCCACCCGCCACACGATACCCGCTCCCCGCGGCGGGAGTCGGGGGCAGGCGGGCCGGACCATAGGCTTTCGGCGCCTGTGCCGTTATGCTTCAGCACACCAGGCGGTCCGGTGGCCGTCCGGCGCGTACCGCCGACTCATCCGGGCACGAGGGGAAGCCATGAGCGCAGGTCACGGGACCGACACGGCTTCAACGGTTGGCGGGGCCCCAGGCGCTCCATCGGTGCGCCCTCCTCCGCCCTTCCGAAAGGCCCAATCCGGAAAGGCCCCATCGCGAAAGGACCTGTCCCGAAGGTTCCTCCCAGCAGTGGGGCTTGCCGCTGGGGGCCTGGCCGCCGCCTGGCTGCTCGATCCCGGACCGCTGGGAAGGACCCATGACTCGGGCGCCGGTGTGTGCATGCCGAAGCAGGCCGAGGGCTATGCGGCGGCGGGCCAGATCCTCCTGGCGAACAACTCGCGGCACCCCGTGGCGCTGGAGGAGGTCGAACTGCAGGAGCCGCAGGGCCTTGACCTCGTCGAGGCGCACCTGCTGATGGTGCCGGAGGGCGCCGGTGCCACCTTCGGTGCCGGGTCGACAGTTCCGCCCGACGACCAGCACCGCCGGTGGTGGGACGCGGCCGAGCCGGCCGTGGGCGGCGAAATTCCTGCCGGGGCCACCGGGAACCTCATTCTGACGGTCTCCGATGGTGCCGGTGTCGGCGGCGTCACCGACGGAGCCCGGATCACCTACTCCACCGGATTCCGCAGCTACACGCTGACGTACGACTTCGGGATCACCCTCGCGGCCGGTGCGTGCCCCTGAGCCCGCCCGGTAGCGAACGCCCCATCGGGGCACACCGGGAGGAACCGGCGTAGGCTTATTTTGCGGTCCGGTCTCCGGCTTCCCGGGCCCAGCACCATCATCGCGGAGGGTGGCGAACAAGGATGGGCGTACGCATCAGGGACCTCCTGGGCCGGCACCTGGGCGAGCTGCGGTATGAACCGACCGCCAAGCGCATCCGGGGAATGCTCGATGGCCAGACCCTCTTCGACAGCCGGAAGGCCTTGCTTGTCTGGGAACCACGGCGTGTCCTTCCCACCTATGCCGTCCCGGTGGCGGACGTCGCCTGCGAGCTGGTGCCGGAGGCCGCCGCGCCGGCTGCATCGCGCACCGAGGCGGTGGTTGAACTTCCCGACGTCGCGACGAGCGCTCCGGTGCTGAGTCCCACCGTCCCGTTCCGGATCCACGCCGGTGCCGGCGTTGCCCTGAAGGCGCGGATGCCCGGAAGCTCCGTGGCCGCCGAGGCGTTCCGCCCGGACGATGCCGACCTCCGGGACTACGTTGTTTTTTCCTTCGACTCACTCGATGCGTGGCTTGAAGAGGATGAGGAGATCATCGGGCATCCC
Source organism: Arthrobacter zhaoguopingii (assembly GCF_009828605.1). Classification (NCBI taxonomy): domain Bacteria; kingdom Bacillati; phylum Actinomycetota; class Actinomycetes; order Micrococcales; family Micrococcaceae; genus Arthrobacter; species Arthrobacter zhaoguopingii. The sequence continues at coordinate 97,664 of NZ_WIAE01000010.1, forward strand.
CGGGATCCCTACTGGCGGGTCGACCGGCGCCGCAGTTCCCAGGAGGTCGAGCTGCGGCTCGACGGGCACACGCTCGCCTCGACGAACCGCCCGCTGCTGGTGTTCGAGACGATGCTGCCCGTGCGCTATTACTTCCCGGCGGACGCCGTCCGGGTGCCGCTTGTCCCCAGTGACACCCGCTCGATCTGCCCGTACAAGGGCCGGGCCCGGTACTGGAACGTCGAGCTGCCCGAACAGACCTACCCCGATTTCGCCTGGACCTATGCGGAGCCGTTCATCGAAACCGCCGATCTTCACGGGCTCGTCTGCTTTTTCGAGGAAAGGGCGGACCTGCTGCTGGACGGCGTGCCGCAGCCGCGCCGCCGGACGCCCTGGAGCTGACCAGACCGCCGGCAGCTCCGCGGCCACCCCGGTGGGCGCGGGCATACTCCTGGGCGCAGAACACGGTGATCAGTGCGGTCTCGACCAGTGCACCGCCGTAGTACATCAGGGAGGCCCCGGTTTCGGCCTGACCGGCGGGAACCCCTGGGGGCGGATACGCGTAGAGGTATTTTGTGAGGATGCCGTGCCCGGCGAGCGCGGCAAGGAGCACCGCCGTCCGCAGGGCGAACCCGGCCCGGTGCGGATTCGGGTCGACGCCGATAATGGCGTTGGTGAAAAGACAGCCGGCCAGGAGGAAATGGAGCTGCACCGCCGCATGCCCGGCACCGGAGCCGAGGACCTCCGCGGCCGGGGTGGTGTACAGAAGCCAAAGCCCACCGGTGTTCAGGATGCCGGCCGGAACCGGATGGGCAAGCAGGCGCAGGGGCGGAGACCTGAGGAGGCGGGAGAGCCGGCGGGCGCGTCCGACGGCGAGCGTCCGCAGGGCCAAGGTGACCGGTGCGGCCAGAACCAGCAGGAGAGGGGCGGCCATGCCCACCAGGAGGTGGGCGCTCATATGGGCCGGAAAGCTCCCAGGAACCGGGCCGAGGAAGCCGAGGGCGGCCGCCCCCACCCCCGTCGACCAGAGCACGCTGCGGTACACCGGCCAGGGCCGTCCGGCGCGCCGGGATCCGGCGGCCGCTGCAAGGTAGAACACCAGCGCGGCCAGGAACGGGAGTGACCCAAGCAGCAGGACGCCGAGGCCCTCGCCGGGGTGCTCATGCATCGGGCCGGTCCGCCGTCGTGCCGCTTCCGCTCCTCCGCCGCCTGCGGGCAACAACTCCGGCAAGGACGGCGCCGACCAGGAGCAGCACCAGGGCCGCCGCGTTCCAGGCAAGGTCGTAGGGAAGCACGTCGACGCCATACCGGATCTGATGGAAGCGGAGCACCTTGTGGTTGATGAGCCCGTCGAACAGCTGGAACCCGCCGGCACCAAGGAACAGTCCGGCCAGGGCGGCGCCGGCCGACGCCGTCCCACGGCGGAGCGTTGAGGCCAGCAGGAAGAACCCGGCGATGAGCAGGAACAGTTCAGCGGCGTGCAGCACACCGTCCGAGACCAGGCCGACAGTGCCTCCGGCCCGGTCGTAGAAGGAGTGCCAGGCGAGCAGCTGGTGAAAGACGATTTCGTCGACGGCGGCCATCAACCCCAGCCCGATCATCACTCCAGCCCACATCGTGCGGTCGCGGCGCAGCGGCCGGTCTGCCTGGGCATCGGTTGGCAGTCCCATGTTCTCCCTCCGGAGCCTGTGTCGATGACCGCACCACAAGGGCGCTCCTCCCGGCCGCCCGCCGGGGGCCGGCACCCTCCCAGCCTCGCACGCCGAAAGCGATCAGGTCCGGGCGCCGGGTGGACGCGATTTCCCTTGCCGCGGCGCCCAGGCAATGGCAGGAGTCCCGCATGCTGAGTCCCGCATGCTGAGTCCCGCATGCGGCGCGCCGCTTTACTTTCCCGCCGGGCCGCCGGACATTTAACGGGATGCACCACGCCGGGCAACCGGCCGGTGATGCCGCGCCGGACCGCCGGGCGGGAAGAGCACTCCAGGAACGGGTCATCCACGGTGAACAGCTGGCGACAGGTCCTGGCCGCCCTGGCCAACGAGAAGCTCCGCATTGTGTTTGCTGAACTGGTGCTCGATGACGCGCGCCGACGGGGCATTGTGGTGTCCGAGCCGAAGCGCACCAAGGCGCTGGACCAGCTTGCTGCCGCCGGACTGGCTGTCCGGGAGGACGGCTGGTCCCCCAATCCCTCGATCTTCCGCACGCTGCTGGAGGCCTCCGGAGGTGCCGGACGCAGGGAGGGAGTCGAGCGTTTCCTCGTGGCCGGCAGGATCGATCAGTACCCGGCGAACAAGCGCCAGCGCTACGAGCTGCTGCGGTGGATCGCCGGGAAGGCGTTCACCCCCGGAGAGGAACTGTCGGAGAAGGACGTCAATGAACGCCTCGGCAGGTACACCTCCGACGCCGTCACGCTGCGCCGCTACCTGGTGGATGCCGAACTCCTCGAAAGGACCCGGACCGGCAGCGCCTACTCCCCCGTCACCGACGCCTCCGGCGGGAGCTGAGACCGGCAGCCGGAAGGGTCCTGCAGGATGAGGACGGGCGCCGGGGGCGCGGCGGACCTAGACTTCCGTCCATGAACGAGGAGAATCGGCCCGGCGGCCCCGGTGCGCCGGTAATGCTCCGGCTGCCCTTTGAGGGCAGGTGGCTGGCACGGAACAGTCCCGCACGGCGGGTGCCGAGCCACGGCACCGACCTGCTGGGCGGGCGGTACGCCATCGACTTCATCGGCGTCGACCCGCGCCACCGGACGGCGTTCGCCAGCGACTGGCGGACCCTTGCCGCCACCGAACCGCCCGATCGGTTTGTCGCCTGGGGGCAGCCGGTACTCGCCCCTGCCGGTGGCGTCGTTGTCGGAGTCCACGACGGCGAACCGGACCACGCCGCCCGGCGCTCGCAGCTTGCGCTCCTGCCCTACGCCCTGGGGCAGCCTGCGCGCCTGCGCGAGGGGGTGGCCGCAGTGGCGGGCAACCACGTCGTAATCCGCCTGAGGCATCCACCGGCCATCGTCGCCCTGGCGCATCTCCGGGCCGGATCCATCGTTGTGACGCCCGGTGAGGAGGTTGCCGCCGGTCAACCCATCGCCGCATGCGGGAACTCGGGCAACTCGACCCAGCCGCACGTACACCTCCAGGTGATGGACGGGCCGGACGCCGCCACCGCCCGCGGCATTCCGATGGCGTTCGCGCGGTATCGGGAATGGCCCCGCGGGCCGGGCTCCTCCCGGATCCGGGACTCCGGCCTGCCGCAGGAAGGCGCCGTCGTCGAGGCGCTGCCTCCGGCCGGTGCTCCGGGCTAGGAGCAACCGCCCCAACTTGTCATACCTAGCACTGCTATGGTTCGATACCCTTTACTTCTAGGTATGGAGGCGCAATGCGCATTGATAAGGACCTGGTCGCCGCGTCGGCGACCCCACTGGTGCTGGGGATCCTGTCGGACGGTGACCTGTACGGGTACGCGATCCTGAAACGCGTGGGCGAGCTGTCCGGCGGCGGCATGCAGTGGACCGACGGGATGCTCTATCCCCTGCTGCACCGGCTCGAACGGCTCGGCTACGTCTCATCGTCATGGGGCACCTCGGAGGCCGGACGCCGCCGCAAGCACTACGCCATCACCCCCGCAGGCCGGGAGGCGTTCGCGGACCGGCAGGAGCAGTGGACGGTCGTGGCGGAGGCCCTGCGCCAGGTCTGGCACACCGCGCAGCGCCCGCCCGCCGTCGCGCAGGGGTGGGCGTGATGGAGCACGCCGAGCTTGAGGCCCAGATCGACAGGTGGCGCGGCTACGTCCAGCGGCGCCAGGCCATCTCCCCCGCCGACGTCGATGAGCTGGAGGACCATCTGAGGGAACAGGTCGCAGACCGGCAAGCCACCGGGCTGGACGACGAAGAGGCCTTCCTGGTGGCCATCAAGCGCCTGGGCAACCTCGACGCCGTCTCCCGCGAATTCGCCCGGGAACACTCCGACCGGCTGTGGAAGCAGCTGGTCCTGATGCCCGAGGATCCGGCGGACGCCGGGGCACCGCCGTGGCGGGAACTGGCAATCGTGCTCGCGCTCGCGGTCGGCGCCGGTCTCGCCGTCAAGACGGGCCTGACGTGGATCGAGGGGGGCGGAGTGCTGGCCCGCAACCTCGGGCTGCTCGTCCTCCCGTTCCTCGCCGCATACTTCGCCTGGAAGCGGAGGCTGAGCGCCCGGGTGGTGGTGGGGATCCTCGTCCCCTTCGCCGTCCTGGCCGTCGCCCTCAACGCCTACCCGTTCGCTTCCGGTGGCTCAACCGAACTTCTGGCCGTGCTTCACGCCCCGGTGGTGCTCTGGCTGCTGGCCGGAATCGCCTACGTCGGCGGCAGGTGGCGCTCCGATGGCCGGCGCATGGACTTCGCCCGGTTCACCGGCGAGCTCGTCATCTACTTCACCCTGCTGGCCCTCGGCGGGGCTGTCCTGACGGGACTCACCTTCGCCGTCCTGCAGCTGGTCGGCGCCGATCTCGAACCGGTCCTTGGAGACTGGATCCTGCCGTTTGCCGTTCCCGGGGCGCTCGTCGTCGCGGCCTGGCTCGTGGAGGCCAAGCAGAACGTCGTGGAGAACATCGCGCCGGTCCTCACCCGGGTCTTCACCCCCCTGACGATCGCCATGCTGCTGGCGGTGCTGGCTGTGCTTGCCGCCGTCGGCGGACTCGCTGAAGTCGACCGCGGCCTGCTGATCCTCATGGACGCGATCCTCGTGCTGGTTCTCTGCCTGCTGCTCTACGCCATATCGGCCCGGAACTCGCTGGCGCCCCCCGGCGTGTTCGACGTGCTGCAGCTGGTGCTTGTCGCCGCCGCGCTCGCCGTCGACGCCGTGATGCTGACGGCGATGCTGACGCGCATCGCCGAGTTCGGCTTCAGTCCCAACAAGATCGCGGCGCTCGGGCTGAACCTGCTGCTGCTGATCCATCTTGTCCGGACCGGGTGGCTCACGGTCGGATTCCTGCGTGGACGCCGTCCGTTCACCGCCCTGGAGCGCTGGCAGACCCGCTACCTGCCGGTGTATGCCCTCTGGGCCGCCGTCGTGGTCGTGGCCTTCCCGCCCCTCTTCGGGTTCGCCTGAGCGCGGCCGGACCGGACGCGTCACACCGGCGGGACGGTGACCGCCCAATTCGGCGGCGGGCCTGCGCCGGCCGGGATCCGCTCCCGCGCCCCAGTGCGGGGCCTGGGAGCGGATCAGCCAAGCACTGCGGCCAGTTCCCGGCAGGCGTTCTCACACCGTCGGCAGGCCTCGGCGCAGATCCTGCAGTGCTCATGCATTGAGGCGTGGGATTCACATTCGTCGGCGCAGGCACGGCACACCGCTTCACAGGCCGCGAGGACCGCCCGGGTGAGGTTAGCGTCGTAGGCGGTGTGGCGGGACAGCACCTTGCCGGTCGCCACACAGACGTCGGAGCAGTCGAGGTCCGTACGGATGCACTTGGTGAGGTGGGCCACCGAGTCCTCGCTCAGGCACGCGTCGGCGCATGCGGTACAGGCCTGGGCGCACTCGAAGCACGCCGTGATGCATTCGATGAGCCGATCCCGGTCAATACCGCCCAGGTCCCTGGGATACGTCTCAAGCATTGCGGCGATGGTGCTCATGGGTCTACTCCTTCTTGTCGCGGGCGCATCGCGGCTCCGTTTGCGTCCTGGCCGCGGGTACCGCAGGCCGGCGGTACCGGTTCCCTTGTGCCCACCACGGTAGCCACCGGATTTCCGCCGGACCAGTGCCTGCGGAAAAGTCTGCCGCGAAGCACCGCTGGTCGGACCGGGCCCACCAGCCCCAGAGCGAACCGTCAGGGCACGAGGGCATGGGCGCGAGATGGAGACCTGGCCGAACGGCACCTAGCGGATACCCCCGAACGGGGGTGATACTGGGGCGGTCCGGCTGCGCCCGAGCCGGTCCGGCCCGCGGACCCCGTTATCGGAAGGAGAGGCCGTGGCGATCCAGCACGTCCTCGCCGTCGTTCCCGTTTCAGACCTTGCTGCGGCGCGCGCCTGGTACGAGCGGGTGCTGGGAACTCCCCCGACCAATGTCCCGATGCCGGAGTCCCTGGTGGAGTGGCGGATCACCGGCCAGGGATGGGTCCAGGTAACGCTCGACCCTGTGCGGGCGGGATCCGGCCTGCTCAACTTCGCCGTCGATGACCTGAACTCCCATGTCGCCGGGCTTGCGGCGCAGGGAATCGAACCGGACCCGGTCGTCACCGCGAACAGGAACGTGACGTTGTGCTCCCTTCAGGACCCGGACGGCAACACCCTCACCTTCATCGGCAACTTCCGAATCGACTACAGCGCCCCGGACTGAAGGCGGGACCGGTGCCTGGAACTCTTGCCCCGGAACTTTGCGCCTGAGCACCGATGCCCGGAACTCTTCCCCGCTGCGCGCTCACGCACCGCCGGCGCACCGGGCCACGCGATCAGTGGGCGGCGTGGAAGCGCCGGCGGCGGTACCGGGGCTCCTCGATCTCGTCGAGGACCGCGAGGGCGAGGTCCGCCGCTGAGATTGTCGATTTCCCCTCGGCATCGGCGAGCAGGACGTCGTCGCTGAGACGGTAGCTGCCCTTTTCCTCCGCGGGGGCCCAGACGCCGAATGTCACCGGAGGACTGACGTAGAACCAGTCGACGTTTTCCGGGGAAGTCTTGAGCATCTCAAGGAGCGCAATGCCGGTCTCCACCTCCGGGCGGACGGGCTCGGGTACCGTGCTGACGTCGTAGAGCCGGGGCCCGTCCGGTGCGACGAGGAGCGAGGAAGCGCCTCCCATGACGCCGAGGCGGATCCCGGTCCCGGCGGTCAGGGCGATCAGGCGCTCCACCACGCCTTCCTCCCTGCCCGCCATCTCCCCGCGGGGGGCCACGCTCTCGAAGACAACATCACTGCCGGCCACGACCGTTTCAAGGAAGTCCGGGTCAAGCACCGACCCGGGAGTGTAGGTGACCCCCGGAAGCGGGTCCGCCGGCCGGTTCCGGCTCACCGCGACGACCTCGTGGCCGCGCCGCTGCGCCTCCCTGGCGACGGCGCTTCCTGTGTAGCCGGTTCCGCCCAGTACGGTGATACGCACCATCTGCTGCTCCCTCTCGTCGGTGGTCCGGGCTTCGGTGGTCCGGCCTTCGTGGTCTCCGATCCATCCTCCGCCGCCCCTCGGAGGATCCCAAGCACCGCCCGAACCGCGGCGTACTGTTACGGCGGCGTACTGTTACGGCGCTTCCTGGTGCGGGCAGGCTGCACGACCTCCTGAGCCCTCGCCCGGCCGCGCTGCGGATGGCGCAGCACCCGGACCGCCCCGCAACCCGGACCGCGCAGCCCACCCCGGACCGCGCCGCACCGTCCCCCTAGCGCAGTACCGCTGCCGCCCCGCGGATGGCCGCAGCCACCTCCTCGAGTGCCGCCGAACCGTGGCGCCATTGCTGCCAGTGCAGGGGAACGTCGACGAATGTTCCGGCGTCGAAGGCGGCAAGGCTCCGTCGGCGGGAATCGCGGGCCAGCTCCAGTTCCGGAAGCAGCCCCCACCCCATGCCCAACGCGATGGCCTCCCCGAATTCATGGGCAGCCGGAATGTAGTGGCGGGGCGGGGTGCCTGGCTGGAGGCCCCGCCCCCGCAGGTATCGGTCCTGCAGATCGTCCTTCCGGTCAAAAACGATCACCGGGGCGCGGGTGAGCGCCGCGGGAGTGACTCCGTCCGCGAACCACTCCCGTCGGAACTCCGCGGTGCACACCGGGAGGTAGCGCATGACGCCCAGCGGCCGGGCGGAGCATCCCGGGATCGGGGCGCCTGTGGAGGTGATGGCGGCAGCGGCGGCACCGTTGCGCAGCAGCTCGAGCGAGTGTTCCTGGTCCTCACGGAGCACCTCAAGCTGCAGTGTCAGGGCCAGCGGCGCCAGGGCCGCCAGGGCCCAGGTGTTGAGCGAATCGGCGTTGATGACGATCGTGAGGCCGCGTCCCGCGGCCGGATCGTCCGATCCCAGTTCGGCGAGGACATCGGCGGAGAGCAGTTCGAGCTGCCGGGCAAAGCGCACCACGGCCTGGCCGGCGTCGGTCAGTTCGACCGGACGGGTCCGCCGGAGCACCGGCCGCCCGACGGCCGTTTCGAGGGCCCGGATGCGCTGGCTCACCGCTGATGCCGTTACGGACAGGGCCGCCGCAGCCGCCTCGAAGCTGCCGGTGGAGATGATGGCGGCCAGCGTGCGGGCCTGGTGCGGGTCGATCTCCCTCATTAGCTCTTCTTATCATTCTTTAGGAAGATGAGCTGTCCTAATTTTGGTGTGGTGCCTACCGTGGAAGGGTGATTCTTCCTGCTGCAGCCGGCCTGACCGCCGGCCTGTCCCTCATCATTGCCATCGGGGCCCAGAACGCCTTCGTCCTGCGGCAGGGGCTGCAACGTTCCCATGTCGCTCTGGTGGTCGCAGTCTGCGCCCTGTCGGACCTTCTTCTCATCATGCTGGGCGTGGGCGGGCTCGGCGTGGCCATCGAGCGGGCCCCGCTGCTTCTCGAGGTCGTCCGGTGGGCCGGTGCCGCATTCCTGCTTGGGTACGCGGTCCTTGCCGCCGTCCGGGCCATCCGCGGGGAGCACCTCGACGTCGCCGGCGCGCAGGAGAAGCGCACTTGGAAGGCCGCTCTGGGCACCTGTCTGGCGCTCACCTGGTTGAACCCGCACGTCTATCTGGATACGGTCCTTCTCCTCGGGTCGTTGGCGAGCTCCCACGGCCCGGACGGCCGGTGGTGGTTCGCCGCGGGTGCGGGCCTGGGCAGCATCGTGTGGTTCTCCGCCCTCGGCGTCGGCGCCCGGTTCCTCGCACCCGTTTTCCGCCGCCGCAGCGCCTGGCGCGTCCTGGACGGGGGAATCGCCGTCCTCATGGCGGCACTGGCAGTGTTCCTCGTCGTCTAGGTCCTGCCGGGCGCGGCCCGCACCGCGTCACGGAGGGCGGGACGGACGGTGGACACGGCGGCCCCCAATCCACGCAGGATGTGGAGTGGAAGACCCTGCCTCCGGAACTTGACGAGCAGACGCACCGGCGGAATCACAGGGCAGTCCGGCGTGCCGCGCCGGGGAGCGAACCACTCATCGACCGAAGGGAAGCGCACCATGGCTATCGGGCATCTCCTCGCCGTCGTTCCCGCCTTGGACATCGCGGCGGCACGGGCCTGTTACGAGCGGCTAGTCGCCCCGCCACCAACATGCCAATGCCCATGCCCATGCCAGCTTCGACGATCAATGCTGCGCAACGGCCGCCGAGCTTCCGCACCCAGACATACGTAGCATCAGGCTCGCGCTGGGCCGCTGGCTCTCAAAGCACAATCGACCTGCCTACCGAGAGCGGCCCCGCAAAGCATTGGTCCGAAGGCGGGGCCACGAACCGGGATGCCACCATGAACCGCGAAGACTGATTGACGGGAATCGCCAGCTGCAGGGCCGTCGGTATCACCACCGAATCAACGGCCGGGTGGGAACTCAGGTCGTCGACCGGTGGTCTTCGTAATACTCGGCATCCAGGCCATGCGGGGTTTTTTCCCACTTGTGGGGACTGGTTAGCATTTGCCACGCGGCTCGCCAGGCCGCAATTGAATGCAGGACCCAATAGAACGGGTTCAAGAGGGCGAAGATCGCGATCCTCCAGCCATGTCTCCGCCACGTGACGATGCCTGAAACGCCAATCATCACTGCACTTCCGAACACCATGGATACCATTCCGCCAACCAGCAGCCAGCTCGGCAGGGCTAACCCCACAAATTGGTATCCGATGAATGTAAACAGCGTGAATCCTAAGGCGAGGGGGTAAGCGAGGAATGCAAGAGGCGTGCCGAGGATCAAACCCAAGAAACCCACCGTGCCGGCCAGCCCGGTCCGTCGAACATAGCGTACTGAATTGCGGGTATTTACGGCTGAGGTAAGCATGTACCCCTTGATCCACCGTGTGCGTTGCCTTACCCAGGCAGGGACACGGGAACAAGCTTCCTCCCAGGTAGTAGAGTCGATCACTCCGACTCGATAACCTTCCACCGCCGCCCTCAGCCCGAGATCGGCATCCTCGGTAACATTCCACGGATCCCATGCTCCGATGTCCCTGAGGAGCTTCGTTACAAAATGGTTCGATGTTCCCCCGAGCGGCAGAGGGATGCGGGACCTGTCCAGACCCGGAAGCATGGAATCGAACCAATGCGTGTATTCGATGGTGAACATGCGGGTGAGTACATTCTGGTCGGCGTTGAAATAGTTCAATGCCGCTTGGACACAGATCAGGGGCTTTCGTCCCGGTGTCAGATACTTGCGGTCGAATTCGTCGTCACGAAATGCGGCGATGGCCTCGCGCAGCTGCCCAGGCTCAGGTCGGTCTTCCGCATCGTAAATCACTACGAACTTGCCTCGTGCAAAGGCGAGTCCGTAATTGCATGCCCGCGGCTTGGTTTGCGGTTCACCGCGGGGAACCACCAGGATGCGCACATACTCCGGGGGACGGGACGCTTTCGCGGCCGCAATGGTGTCGGTGTCGTCCTCCTCCAGCAGCACGAGAACATCAAGCTTCGACCGGGGATAGTCGAGTTCGCCGAGGTTAGCGAGCAGTTTGTCGATAATGTTCGATTCACGGAAGACGGGAATAAGAATGGTGTATACGGGCAGTTCTGCATCAGGCACTCGGTCTGTGCTGGGAGCGGGAAGCCCACGACGGAGCAGTTCAGTTTCGCGGGCCTTTGCGGCGGAACGGTCGTAGAGCACATCGAAAGGTTGGCGAAGGCTGGCCATTGTCTTGAAGGCTATGTTTACCAAGAATATGAGGTTGGCAGCCGTAAGCAATGCAATCATGGCGACCTGCGCCGATGCTGCCAGCCCTACAACCATGGTGAGAGGGAAGGTGGCAATCAGAATCAGCTGCCACCTGTTCAGCGCTGTCCGCGCTGAATAGTCCGGACGCTCCAAGGCGAGGCGTTCAGCGGCTACATAGAGCAGCTGCCTACGGAAAGTGCGCTGGAGGGATTGGCTGATGTCCCAGTCCGTGGTGGTCCGGAAAGTGACCGTACGTGCACCGAAGGAACGCAGCGCTTCGTCTTCTATTGTGGCTGACGGTTCCACCGTCGTTGCCACGGTCAAGACACCACCCTCCATGCGCCACGGTATCCACTCCGCGTTGAAGGCGTCGCTGAAGCTCAATCGCCTCAGAAGCGCTTCGTCGGGAGGCTGTGCTACGAGGTCGATCAAAGGGGCATTCCACTGCCGGCCGAGACCTTCGTATACCTGCCGGCGGTTCAGCCCGGTCTCAAGGATGATGTGGCGGCCAAGCAGACCGCCTTCGATTCTGGCGAGTTCAAGGGCGCGCTTAAGTTGCTCGGGGGTGATCAAGCCCGATGCAATCAGGCTCTGTCCGGAGTGCGCGGTCTGATCCCCAGCGTTGTCGTCCTGCGTGGAGCGCGGGATCAATCCGTTGACCTCTGGTATATCTGATGGGTCGGCGTGGAGAACACCAGGGAGTAGTTGGCGCCGAAAGACCGATGCCGGCTGATTGCCTGGTAGACAAGATCGGTTGGGCCGGTGTAGGAAGCTCCCCTTCTGGCTTCCACATTGACGAACACCCACTCCGCGTATCGGACCGGATCGGCCAGCGCCCGATCGAAGTGCTCGCCGGATGCGCGGATATAAATGTCGCGAAGTGGGATTCCTAGGACCGGCAGCACCGCGTTTCCCCCGGCACTTTCGTCCATGAGTATCCCGCCTGAAGTGTAGTTGGCATTCAACCATCTTGCTGCGGCGGTGGGGTGGGCGCTCGATTGGGCGAAAAACGCCCCCTCCGCCAGCACTGCTAGCCTGCTGGTCGGATTGTTGCTCCACCAAATGTTCTGGAGAAGCAGGGCCATTACCAGTCCGCCGGCCGCCCAGGGACGGAGCGGACTCGGTCGTGTCAGACGGTCGGTTAATGCCGAGACCAGAACGGCTACCAACGGAAGAGCAGTAAGGGCGAAGCGGTTGTTCCACCAGCCCGGAGGCACCGAGTGGTCGTTGTACATGACCGTCTGTCCCAAATATAGGCTTACCAATCCGAAGGCAAACGCGCTGCCGGTGACCGCTACCAGCAGCGTAACGTTGTCCAATCCGCGTCGCAGGACAAGGTCTATGGCTCCGAAGGCCGCGAGGACAAGTGGCACCACGCCGACTGTCTCCAGCAGGGACCAATAGAACGTCCACAGCGTCATGCCTAAGTTCCCTCTGGTTGTGACCAGCCCGCTCTCGGTAAGGTCCTTTTGCTGGGCGTAGGCGGAATACTCGCCGAACATAAACTCCAGCGGGTTCTCATAAATGGCCCAGTTGTAGGCCAACCACCAAAGGACAGCCGCAGCAGGAACCATGACATAGCCTGCGGACATGGTGAGGGTTTCGCGCCACTTGCCCGAGCGCCGCTGGGCAACCACAAACACAAACACGGTCCCGGTGAGCACGAGCGCCCATCCCTCATAGCGGGACAGAACTGCTGCGCCCGAAGGAATTCCTGCGAAGACGGCGAGCTCACCTGCGCTCATCCTCCGCATGCTGGTGGCCCAGTGTGCCAGACCGGCCATTGCACCCAACATGCACATGATCAGCACTGGCTCTGTCAGAGCCGTGGTGTACACGTACAGTACCGCCGGGTTTGCCAGCAGTATCAGAACGCCGGCAATACGGCTGAGACGGCCGAAGCCGAGCCGCGCGCAGATGCGGTACAGTCCTGACGCTGAGGCTGATAGCGCCACAATCCCCAGGATGCACGCACCCCAGCCCGTGCTGAACAGCCACAAGTCGACGACAAACGGCATGAGGAGCAGGTGCGGCATGGGAAGCCACACCGTGCCCAACTGTTCCAAGCCCGGAGCCTTGCTGTCGAAAATACGCCGGGCGATGGCAAGGTGGCTCCGGGAGTCCGGGTAGTCCAGATTGGTTCCCTGTCCTGCGGTATAAAGGCAGGCCACATACCCGACCAAGCCCGCCACCACAGCCACTACCGCTGTGCCAGGGACCCGACGCTCCACGACAGGTGCTCCTAAGGAGTCCCAAGCTCTGCCCGGAAGCCCTCGCGCTGCATGTGCCAGCGATAAGTGAACGGAAGTCTCAGTCATCGGGATGGCTGTCCGCCCCTGTCGCGTTCTGCCTTGCGTCCGCGTAGGATCTGGCCAGGTCACGGTGCCGGCGGCCCAGCCAGACGCGCAGAAGCAGCACCGAGCCTAGCCCCCCGACAACCACTCCTAGCCACAGCGCGTAAGGACGATAGGTGTCGGTCGAAGCACGTTGAGGAATCACTGTCTGGTTCTCGAGCATCACGGGCTCGCCCGAAGTTTGCGTCAATAGGAGGTTACGTGAAAGCGAGGCCCAGCCGCCGTCCTGCTCCTGGACGAATGCGGTCAGCGACCGCTGCATCCTCTGGCTCGACTCGGTGTCCGAGTCGGGTGCCCAGGCTCCAAGCATGAGGATGTTGCGCCCGTCATGTTCGAATGCTTCCAGTGCCCCATAGGGAGCGCTGGTTCCCACGCTGTAGCTGAGGTCTCCCGCACTGACTGTACGGAACTCCGCGAGTCGGAGTGGCGCGGACAGCCGGTTGGCCGTGTCTGGCGTCGCCCCAACTAGCAATCCCGAATCGCTCGACTCTAAGAAGTCATCAAGGCCTACCCTGCGCACCTCCAGCAGTCCAGCGGCCTGGCGCTGAAGGGACGTCACCAAGGTGGCCGCGTTGAGAGTATTGGTCTGGGTGGAAGCGCCGCGATCGAACGCCACCGGAAGGCTGCCTCCCAAGACTTGGGGGAACCGGGCGAATCCCGGGGCCACCGAATGGCCGCGCTCGCCGGTGATGTGGCTTCCGGCGGTGTCCAGGGTCATCTCCATTGGCAGCGTGCGGGTTGGGCCAGCGCAATCTCCGCCGGGGGGCGTCGCAGTGAGCCTGATGCGGAGTCCGTTCATCGCCTGGATGTGTCCTGACGGCACCTCGGCCTCGATTCTGAAGCTGTCGCCCTCGAGCGCCTGGGAACTGAGAATATAGTCATTCCAATAAACCGAAATCGATGCCGCTCCCCCCGTCGGAACTGCGGTGTGCGTTCCTCTGACTCGTAGCGATAAGGACGAAACCGGACCCCCGAACTGCGCCTGATTGACGCCCACGTATGCCTCCTGGGTGCCGTAGCCCGAAAGCTTCACATCAGGGGCACCCAGGGCGCTGAGGGAATGTTCCAGTCCCGTCGCACTGGGAAGAGACGTGGTCATTCCAGAGACGGCAGCATCATCGGCCAGCGCGGAGTTGTCGCTGGCTAAGGCCATCGCCGCCATGCGGAGTTCATCACCCTGTCCGGCGAGGACCAGGGTCGGTCGGCCGTACGCAACGGTCACCTTTGTACTAACCGTCCCGGAATCCGCGGAGACCCGGATGATGCGCGACCCAGCCGGCAGGTTGGGTGACTGAGCCGCAGTTTCCGATTCCGGAATGGCGATCACCTGCGCGTCGGGATAGCGGTTGGCAACCGCCGCCGACACTGCGAGGATTCCAATGGAAACGTCATCTTCCGGATCTTCCGGGACGGGTATCAGAATGGCCGGCACGCTCGGAGACAGGAAGTCCGCCACGGTGGACGGCAAGGCCTCCGTGCCGGCGGTGACAATCGAGATGCCGCTCAGCGTGGCCTCCGAGGAGGGGTCTCCGCAGGAGGTCCGGGGGCCCGGGACATACTGGAGTCCGAGGACCAACTGTTGCCCATTAACATCTGCAGGGGTCAGGGCCAGGTCAACTGGAATTTTCGCGGCGGCAGGGGTCTCGAGCAGCACCCGCCCGGGAACTGATAGCCGGATCGCGCCTGCCGGTTGTCCGGTGAGAGAAATAGTGCCCTTGAGCCGGGTTGGCTGGTGCCCGGCAATGAGCGGGAGGATTAATTGCTGCTCGCTCTGGCCGCTCATAGCTGTGACGGAACCGTGGTTATCCTCGGCCGGGAACTGCTCGGCACTGGCGCTATTCGCGGCAAGTAGGGCGAACGTCGCTGCGTAGGAGAACAGGGCGCTGGCAGCAAGAAAACGTCGGACGATCCGACCGTGCAGTCCAAGAACCCTGGTCGCGGCGGCCAGTTTCCACCTGAGATAGGCAAGGCCAACCCGGTTCTCGTTTCCCTGGCGTCCCGAGCCCGGCCCATAGTCGGTGATTTCCCGTGACGGACCCCCGAGGCGCCTCCGGTTTTGGCCCGGGCCGTAGGAGAGCACGATGTGCGGACGTTTCAATGGTGCCTCCACCAAGTAGATGGCCCAACGCTATGCGGCCCCCTTACCCGGGGCAGCCCGCGCGACTACTCGTATTCTGCGACCAACTACTTTGCTCTATAATCCAACCGCCTTCATCCATGGTTCTAGCCGTCCTCGGCTTCGGCCAGATGGGCAGGTCCTGGGTGAATGCGTCGGAGGCCACGTCAGAGCCCGAACTATCGGGGCCGTCCCGGTTCGGAGCCGGTGCCGGTGTTCGTCTTCTTATTGACGAACCAGGTGATAGCCCACAGCACCACGCCGATCGCCAGCAGTCCGCCGGCGATCTGGTACTGGATCACGTCCCGGCCGACCCAGGGTCCGGCGAGGAAGGCGCACAGTACCGCCGCAATCAGGGGCAGCGGCCCCGGCGAGGTGAAAAATACCTTGCGGTTGGGGTCCCGCTTGCGGCGCAGGATGACGCAGGCGACGTTGACCACGGTGAACACGCACAGCAGCAGGAACGCGGTCGTGCCGGACAGGTTTGCGACGACGTTGCTGTCCGGGTCGCTTGTGACGTACCAGATCAACCCAAGGGCGAGAATCGTGGAAAACGCGATACCGGCCCACGGGGTACGGCGTCCCGGGAGAACCTTCCCCAGGGGGCGCGGCAGGACGTTCTGGCGGGCCATGCCGTAAATCATGCGGCTTGCCATGAGCATGTTGATGAGGGCAGTGTTCGCGACTGCGAAGACAGCAAGGAACGGGAAGATGTTGTCGATTGGGAAGTCCGGGGAGCCTTTCTCCACCACCTCGAGGAGCGCGGCGCCTTCGGCCTCCCGGATCCCTTCGAGCTCCGTGGGGGTGAGCACAGTAACCACGGAGACCGCCACCAGCATGTAGAGGATCACTGCGATGCCCAGGCCTGTCAGCATGGTCCGCGGGAAAATCCGCTCAGGATCCTTGACCTCCTCGACCATGTTCACCGAATCCTCGAAGCCGACCATCGCGAAGAAGGCGATGGAGGTGGCCGCTGTGACAGCAAGGAAGAGTCCCTTGTCCTGGTAGTCGGAGAAGACGGTGACCTGCTGCAGGTTCCCCTCCCCCTGGGCGATGACGTAGAAGCCGACCCCGATCACGATGCACAGGGCGATCATCTCGACGAGGGTGAGCAGGACGTTGAACTTCACGCTTTCACCCACCCCGCGAAGGTTGATCGCCGCGAGCAGCAGCATGAAGCCCATCGCCACAGCGGTGATCACGCCCTGGCCGGGCACATCCATCCAGCCGTTGATCTCGAGGCCCCCGAAGAAGTTCTGAGCCAGTACGTTGGCCGAGGTCGAGGCGCTGGTGATGCCCGAACAGACGACCGCGAAAGCGACCAGAAAGGTGACGAAGTGGATCCCGAACGCCTTGTGGCAGTAGAGCGCCGCACCGGCCGCCTGGGGGTACTGGGTGACCAGTTCGAGATAGGAGAACGCGGTCATCGTCGCCACGATGAAGGCCAGCAGGAACGGCAGCCAGACGATGCCGCCGACCGTCCCGGCCATGGTGCCGGTGACGGCGTAGACCCCTGCTCCCAGAATGTCCCCGACAATGAACAGGAGCAGAAGTTTTGGCCCGAGGACCCGTTTAAGCGCCGGCTCTTCACCCTCGCGGGCCGGCTCGGTTACTGGTTCAGAAGTCGTGCTCATGGTGACCTCCCTAGCGGGTGCGCGGTTCCGGCACCGGACAGCGGCCGGACCCCGGCGTGAACATGGGACCTACTTCACTCCCTTGCGGGCCCCTTGGCAACAAGCAATGGCCGAAATTTTGGATGACGCCTGCCCTTTGCGGGCCGCGGGGCACGGGAGCTGCGCAGTCTCCCCTGTTGCGCGGGCGCGCACAGTGCCATTCTGGGGCTACCGGCCGCGGTGCAGCGGCCCCAATGAGGAGGAGATGAACCATGTTCGCTGATTCCAAGGCCTTCAGCGGCCTGGCGGTCCGCAGCCTTGAGGATGCCCGACGGTTCTACGGTGACACCCTCGGGCTCAGGACCTCCGAGGAGCACGGCCTGATGTGGCTCCACCTCG
This sequence comes from Arthrobacter zhaoguopingii, assembly GCF_009828605.1. Lineage (NCBI taxonomy): Bacteria > Bacillati > Actinomycetota > Actinomycetes > Micrococcales > Micrococcaceae > Arthrobacter > Arthrobacter zhaoguopingii. The sequence continues at coordinate 114,886 of NZ_WIAE01000010.1, forward strand.
CCGGAGGACGGGACACCCTCGTCTACGAACAACCCGACTCCACTCCGGCGAGCTACACGGTCCTGAATTTCGAGGTGGATGACATTGACGCCGCCGTCGGCGCGCTCGCCGAGCGCGGAGTGCGCCTCGAACGCTACGACGGCATCGAGCAGGATGACGCCGGCGTCCACCGCGGCGGAGGGCCCTTCATCGCCTGGTTCAAGGATCCGTCGGGAAACGTGCTGTCCGTGCTGCAGGAGCGGTAGCTCCGCCTCTCAGACGGAGGGCCCACCGGCGGCTCGGTTACGGGTGAGCTCAGGCGCCGGGCGGGCGGTATCGGACATCCCCGGCGCGGCGCAGGGCGGTGAGGGTTTCGTCGACCGTCATGAGCACCGTCGTGTCCAGCAAACTGAGGGCGCCGCCTCCGCTAAGAGCCATGGCCACCGCGGCCATCGACACATTGTCCGGTGCCTCCCAGAGAGTGTAGCCGTCGGAGGATCCGAAGGCGTACCAGAAGCCGTGGAGGCTTCCACCAACCGATTCGATGTAGGTCCGGGCGGCCTCCCGCCGGTCCTCCGGGTTGCCGATGAGCCGGGCCCAGGCATCGGGGGTGTAGCTGAATTTCGACAGGTAGAGCGGCATCCTCGGTTCCTCCCATGTGCTGCTGGCGGCCGCGGTTCCCTCAAGAATGCCAGCCCGCCACCCGACCGGCAATGGCCCTGCCGGGCACAATGACAGTGGCAGCGGCAACGATGGTGAGGCCAAACGCCCGGCCCGCAGATCTGCGGCACGGCGAAGTTTCTCCAGAAGGGACCGCTCCATGATGGGAGCCCACCACGCAGCCTGCGGCGCAGCCGCCTGGGTCGCTGTGACCACCCGGATTGAGGTGGCCGGGCTGCTTGCCGTTGCACCCGGATCCCTCAGCCTCGGGCTCGGTCTGCTCGACGTCAGCCCCATCGGAGTCGTGACGGGCGCCCTGGTGACCGCCGGGGCCGCACTTCTCCCGGACGCGGACCACCGCAGCGCAACGATCGCCAACTCACTGCCCCCGGTGTCGAACCTCGTCTGCACCGGCATCGGCAGGATCGCCGGTGGGCACCGCCGCGGTACCCACTCCCTGCTCGGCGTGCTGGCCTTCGTGGGCTTGGCCTGGCTGGCAGGCATGTGGACCGCGGAAACCGCAGCGTATGGGACTGTTTATCCCGGAGCGGGCGTGCTGACCGTCCTGCTGGTCTCCTTCGCCGCCAAGGCGCTGAAGATCATCCCGGACACCATGCGCAAGTTCCCCTGGGCGGTGGGCCTGGCCGCCGGCGCCTTCGTCACCGCCTTCGCACCCGAGGAGCAGTTCTGGTTCCCGATCGCGGTCGGGCTCGGCGTCGTCGTGCACATCGCCGGCGACATGATGACGACGGGGGGCTGCAACCTCCTCTACCCGCTTCGGATTCGACCGCCGCGGGTCGTGGCGTCACTGCCGGTGGTGGGCTGGATGTGGAAGCGGAACGGCCATTTCGCCGTGCCCATCCTGGGCAACGCGGGATCCCTCCGGGAGTGGTGCCTGCTGGTGCCGGTCTCGCTGTATGCGGTGGGCGGGATTGGTGCATCGCTCCTCAGGATCGATAACCCGGCGCTGCAGACCCTGGGCGTGCTGGGCGCATCGGGCTGGGGCGGGTAGGAGCCGGGGTGCGTATGTCCGGTTGGGTAGCGGGTTGGGGTAGCGGGCTAGGGAAGCGGATCGCAGTGGCCGGATTGGCAGTGGCCGGATTGGCCTGGCCGGATTGGCCTGGCCGGGTGGGAGTGGCCGGGTGGGAGTGGCCTGGTGGGAGTGGCAGGGGTGGAGCAGGCCGCGGCCTTCCACGGGCGGACGTACTGATTCCGCATGGGCGCCCACCGCGTCAGCGGGATCGGAGGTAGGAGTCGCGGGTTGGGGTATCGAGCTTCTCGATGGCCGCCCGGACTCCTGTACGTGACATCGCGCCCGCGTACCGGTCGAGGTGGGCCAGCAGCCTCGCCCGATCGATGTCTCCGACATAGCGGAGCATCCACCCGACCCCCTTCTGCACGAGCTCTTCGGGATCCCCTGCGAGCACTGCAGCGATTCTCAGCGTGTCATCCACCTCTTTCCGCTTCAAGAACGCGGCCGTCGCGACGATGGCGCTGCGCCGTTCGGGCCAGAAGCGGGATTCGGCCAGCCGGTCGAGCGGGGTCCGGGGCTTGTCGAGGAGCCACGTGCCGAGAACCTGGTGCGCGGCGAGGTCCACCAGGTCCCAGGTGTCGATGCGGTCGTGCCGCCGCAGGTACAGCTCATATAACTCGAGGTGGCGCCCGGGCTGGATCTTCCTGGCCATGGCCGCCTTTCCCATGATCGAGCAGGCGCCCACGCGTACTTCGTGGGTGGGGCTTTCAAGCAGTGCCTCAAGCTCGGCCACCGGCAGTTCGAGGGCGGTCTTGGCCAGGCTGAAGACGTCCCCCATCCGCACGCCGATGAAGGAGTTGTCCCCGGGGAAGAACCGCCTGTACTTGACCCGCTGGTCCTCGGTGGCGAGCGCACGGAGCGCGGCTTCGAAGTCGGCAGCAGTCCTCATTGGTGATGCCCTCCTCGATCCGGCGTTTTCCCGGATGATAGCCTTCCGCACCGCGGTGGTGAAGGCTATCGTCCGGCCGCGGCCGCAACGGCAGCCTCCGGCTGCGGTCATGACGGCAGCATCCGGCTGCGGTCGTAACCGCGGCACCGCGGGACGTCCGGTGGAACCACCGGTACGGGGCGGTCGGATCCCCGTACCGGTGGCATCGGCCTAACGGGTGGGTACGGCGTCCACCTTCAGCAGGTCACTGAGGAGGGCGGGCTTGTTTGTGATGATGCCGTCGACGCCGAGGGCGGTCAGGGCGCGCATGCGCTGCGGGTCATCGACGGTGTACGGCCAGGTTTCCATTCCGTACTGGTGGACCAGATCCACGAACCCGCTGGTGACCCGGGTGTGGCTGGGGTTGATCTGATCGGCCCAGGTGGACAGCTCGGCGTATTCGGCCGGTGCGGGCGGGCCACCCAGCAGCCCGGCCGGGACCTCGGGAGCAAGGGCATTGAACTCCCTCATGAAGTCCCAGTTGAACGACTGGACGACGAGGCGTCCGGCCCGCTCGTCGGCGTTCAGCCAACCCTCCGAGTCAAGCTCGGCTGCGATATCGGCGCTGATCCCCGGGTAGAGCTCGGGACTCTTGACCTCGAGCAGCAACCCCGCCCGGCCATGCAGGGTATCGAGGACCTGCTGTAGCGTCGGAACCCGTGTCCCTGCGAATTCCGGACCGAACCAGGATCCGGCATCGAGCGTCGAAATTTCCGCATAGGTGAAGTCGGCGACGCGGTAGGGGGCCCGGCCGGGGAACTTGGTTTCCACGTCCGTGGTGCGTCCGAGGGTGGTGTCGTGGATGACTACGAGTTCGCCGTCGAGGGTGCGTTGGACATCGATCTCGACGAAGTCGGCCTTCACAGCCGCTCCGAGGTCGACGGCGGGAAGCGTGTTCTCCGGGGCGTCTGCTGAGGCCCCGCGGTGGGCGATCACGGTGGTGCGGCCTTCCTTTGCGGATTCGGCGGCGGCTCCGCTGATGCCTGCGGCGAGGGTCGCCAGGGTCATCACGCCGGTGAGGAGGGCCCGAAGGGGTTCCTTCCGCCGGGGTGTGCTTACTTTCGCGGTGGGATGCGTCACAGGCAATCTCCTTGGTCGACAAGCAGGTTCTCGTTGTGTTCAGCCGTAACAGCTGACCCACGAGACTCTTCCGGCTCTAGGTGGCCAGCCGGAGACAGGCATCCAACGCCTGGGTGAATCCGGGTGGACAAGGGAAATCCGGTGGACAATGAGGGCCATGGCGACAAAGGACAGTCGGATGAGGGCGGGCGAATGGGAGCGATGGTGAATGATGACGACGGCGAATGAGGACGACGGCGCTGCCCTCCACCGGCAGAATCCCGCCCTCCTGGCACAGCCAGACTTTCCTGCCGCGCCCGCCGGGGCTGTCCCGCTGGTATTGGTTCCCGGGGGCACCCTCGAAATGCGCGATGCCCGGTCCGGCTCCTTCCGCGCGGTCACCCTGGTTCCGTATTCGATCGGAAGAACGCAGATCACGGTGGCCGAGTGGGCGCAGGCCAGCGGTTCACCGGAAGCCCCGGAACGGGCGGGACTGGTTCCCGTTCACCCGGTAACGTGGTTCGACGCCATTCGGTGGTGCAACAACCTGTCGTCGCGGACCGGGATTCGGCCGGCCTACACCATCTCTTCGCGGGAAGTCACCTGGGACGTTGGTGCGGACGGCTACCGGCTCCCCACCGAAGCGGAGTGGGAGTTTGCCTGCCGGGCGGGCACGCTGACCCCGACCTACGGGCCGCTCCCGGACATCGCGTGGACGGCGGCGGACCGGGTCGAAGCACCCAGGCAAGTGGCCTTGAAGGCTCCAAACGCCTTTGGACTGTTCGACATGATCGGAAATGTCTGGGAATGGTGCTGGGACTATGCCGACACTGCCCGGTACGGCGACTACCGGACCCTCCGTGGAGGTGGGTGGGCCGACAAGGCGTGGAGCACCCGCGCGTCGGTCCGCCGGGGCAGCGCCCCGGACGCTGTCCTTGAAGATATTGGTTTCCGGGTGGCGCGGGGGGCGGTCGGTGAACCGGGCGCCCGGGAGGCGCAGGGCTGGTCGGCGGCCGCCGACCGGCGCCGCGCGGACATCACGGGCCCGCTCCCTATTGGCTGGACCCCGCACCGGGAGTTACCTTGATCGCCGAGCGGGAGAACCCATGAAATTCATCGGAGGGACCCAGGCCGACGGCATCCTCGAACGTCCTTTCCGGCTCGGGGCGGTCCCGGGGGTGATGTGGACCCGGGACCAGCCGGGCCAGCGAACGGCGCTGGTGCTGCTGGCCCACGGCGGCGGCCAGCATAAGAGCGCACCGGCCGTGGCGGGCCGCGCCCGGCAGTACCTGAAGGAGCTGGATGCCGCCATCGTCGCCATCGACGCCCCGGGCCACGGTGACCGGGAACGGAGCGCGCGCGACACGCTGTTCATCGAGCAGTTGACGCAAGCGCGACGCGACGGCACCCCGGTGCGCAACCTGATGGAGAGATACAACGCCGACATCGCCACCCAGGCCCTGCCCGAATTATTCGAGGTGCTCACCGCTGTCCAGGCGCTCGACGAGATCGGCGCAGACGTCCGCATCGGGTTCTGGGGACTGTCATTGGGGGCAACGATCGGGATCCCCTTCGTCGCCGGGGAACGGCGGATCACCGCCGCCGTCCTGGGACTCACCGGCAGCGATCAGCTGAGGGAGCAGGCCCGCCGTATCCGGGTGCCCGTCCAGTTCCTGCTGCAATGGGATGACGAATTCGTGGACCGTGCGGTGGGCCTCGGGGTGTATGACGCCCTCGCGTCCACCGAAAAGTCGCTTCATGCGAACGCCGGCGGCCACACCGCCGTGCCGCGGTTCGAAATCGAGGCCGAGGCGCGGTTTTTCGCCCGGCAACTTGCCGATTCGGCCTAGCGGCAGGGCGTGGACGTCCCCGTCGTCGGGCCCGGCGGCGTGCTGGCACGCCGTCCGCGGGGAAGTTCTGAAGGCGGTCCAGGGAAACCAGCGGGCCTTTCGCCCGTTGTTGCATGGCCCCGGCGCACCTAAGATGGGCACAACGGTGAGCGATCCTCCCCGAACCTTGCCCCATCTGCAGGCCAGGAAGGCGTCTTGTGAACGCTTCACGAATTTTCGGAACTATCCTCACGGCACTGCTCGCCGTAACCCTTGGACCCTCGCCGGCGGGCGGTGTGGAGCCCAGTGAACCGGCCGCTGCCGGGCCGGTCATCGTCATCCTCAATTCGAGCGTTGATGCGGGCCAGGTCTCGGCAGAGCATGCACAGACCTCGGGAGTCCAGCCGGACATCGTTTACAGCTCAGCCTTCCAGGGCTATTCGGCCGTGCTGTCCGAGGCCCAGGCCCGGCAGCTGCAGGCCGATCCGCGCGTCAGCGAAATCCTGCCGGACCGGACCGTTGCTGCTCCTCAGATCGGCGCGGTTGAGAATCCGCCGCAGCCGGCCCAGCTCGTGTCGAACGGCGTGAAGCGGATCGGCGCGTTGGAGAGTCCGACGGCGAGGATCGACGGCATCGACGAGCGGGTCGACGCCGACATCGCGGTCCTCGACACCGGCCTACAGTCGGATCATCCCGACCTCAACGTCGTCGGCGGCGCTGACTGTGCGCCCGGGGACGGGCACGAGGACGTCGTCGGCCACGGCACGATGGTCGGCGGTCTTGCCGCCGCCCTTGACAATGCGATTGGACGGGTAGGAGCAGCACCCGGCGCGCGGCTGTGGGCGGTCCGGGTGGCCGACCCGCAGGGAATCGTCACCGACTCAAGCCTCCTGTGCGGGCTGGACTGGGTCACCGCCAACGCCGCCACCGTCGACGTCGCCAACCTCAGCCTCGGCGGACCCCTGCGCGGCTATGACGTCGACTGCGCACCCCCGAACGACAGCATGATCCTCGAGGCCGTCTGTGCAGCCACGACCGCCGGTGTCACCGTGGTGGCAGCGGCAGGAAATGAGGCCCGCGACGCGGGCTTCCTGGAACCGGCCGCCTTTTCCTCAGTCATCACCGTCTCCGCAATGTCCGACACCGACGGTCGGCCGGGCGGCCTCGGACCCACCGAGGCCTGCATACCCGGTGTGACGGACGACACTCTTGCGTTCTACTCGAACTTTGGTCCGGCCGTCGACATCACCGCACCGGGCACCTGCCTCAGTTCCACCTTTCTCGATAGCCAGTACGCAGCCAGTAGTGGAACAAGCTTCTCCGCTCCCCTGGTCGCAGGCGGTGCCGCGCTGTACCGTGCCAACAATCCGGGCGCTCCGCCCGAGCAGGTCCAGGGCGCGCTGGTCAGTTCCGGGGAGCCCGGGCCTCTCCTGAACGACCTCGATGGCTTCCCGGAGCCGATTTTGAACGTGTCGCGGTTCTAGCCGGTGGCAGGACCGCCGGATCGCCGCCGCCCCCGCACCGGGATCGCTCTGGTCGGAATTCCAGCGCGGCGGATCCTGCTCGGCATGCTGGCGGTTTTCGCCGGCGCGGTATCGGGTTGTGGTGGCCCGGCCGCCCATGGATTGGACGATATCCAGTTCCGCACCGTCTCCGGCACGGATCCCGCCGGTGACCTCCAGTGGCTTGGGGATCATCCGATCCATTGGCGGATGACAAACGCCGGAGGGGAGGGAACCGCCTCCATCCGGCCGCCGTGCAGCGGGCTCCAGGCCCCTGTCAGAGTGACCGAGGACAGGTTGGTCGTTGACACCCGCAGGATGTCCATAGAGGCGCAGTACTGCGCGCCGCCGGTCGGCGACTACGACCTGTGGCTGCACCACCTCATCGAGCGGCCGCTGAGCTACAGCTGGGACGGACAGACCCTTATTCTGAGCAATGACCGCGGCTCCTTGACGTTTGAACGCGAAGAATAGCCCGCCGGCCCGGCGGACTATTTTCCCGAGCCCTTACGCTGACACCACATGGTGTCATACTGGTGTCATGAACCTTCTCCCTTATCTTGAGCGGCTCCGTGAACAGCTGCTCGTCGCAGCGGAGGCAGGGGGCGGGGATGCCCGGGATGTCGCAGAACGCCTGGTGACTCCGCTTGAATCCGCCGCTCGCCTGATGCTTCTCGATGCCCTGTCCAACGCGGCCGGCGAGATCACCGATGACCTGGCACCGGGTTCGGTCGAGGTCCGCCTTCGGGGCGTCGATCCAGAGTTCGTCGTCAGCCTGCCGGACGAACCTGCCGGTCCAGCAGCGGGAGTGGAGGCCGGCATCCCGGCCCTATCCGAGGAGGGCGGCTCCACCCGGACGACGCTGCGGCTGCCCGACCACCTGAAGGCGAGGGTTGAAGCCGCGGCGGGCCGTGAGGGCCTGTCGGTGAACACCTGGCTGGTACGCGCGGTCGCCGCGTCACTCGATTCCAGTGCAGGACGGCCCGTTTCCAGGCCGATTCCCGGCACCCGAAGCATCACAGGATGGGCACGCTCATGACGCTCTTTGAAACCTCCGGACCCGTTGGAGCGCGCATCGACATTGGCGCCCGGGGTGACATCTGGGTCGGCGCCACCGACCGGGCGGAGGTGACCGTCGACGTCCGCCCGCGGAACCCGTCACGGTTCCTGGACATCGACGCCGCCGAACAGACAACGGTGGAGTTCGTCGACGGCCGGCTGAGCGTGAAGTTGAAGCAATGGCGCCGCCACAGCTGGTTCAGCGACGGGGGCGCCGTCGTCGCCGCCGTCGAGGTCCCGATCGGCTCGTCGTTGGAGGTGTCCTCAGGGATGGGGAGCCTCCGCGTGGACGGGGAGTTCGGTGACGTTTCGCTGTCCACCGGTGTGGGCGAGATCCGCGTCGGCACCTGCGCCGCCCTCAGGGCCAAGACCGGAATGGGCGATATAACGGTCCTGCGGGCAACCGGCCCAGCGGAACTGACCAGCGGTACCGGCAGGATTCACGTCGACAGCCTTGAGGGGTCCGGCAGCATTCGAAATTCAAACGGCGAGACCTTCGTCGGCGAGGTCACCGGAGACCTGCAGGTGAAGGCGGCGAACGGCGACATCCTGATTCACAGAGCCGGCGGCAATGTGAACGCCAGGGCCTCCAACGGTGCAGTGCGGATTCAGGAGGTGCACCGCGGAGTCATCACCGCGCACACCTCCGCCGGGTCGATTGATATCGGCGTGCGGCCGGGCACTGCGGTTTGGCTGGGACTGACCACGAAGTTTGGGCAGGTCCGCAGCGGGCTCGACCCGGCCGATGCACCCGACGACGGCCACGCGGCGGTTCAGGTGCGCGCCAACTCCTCCTATGGAGATGTCACCGTTCACAGCAGCTCCGACGTCGGATCCGGAATGCCGTAGCCGCGGTCCCCCGCGGGCGGAAGCACCGTACCGAAGAGAATTTCCAGACGGATGTCGAGATTTCCCGTGCTGCTTCGTCCCTGGAGTGAATACAGCCACAATGGGCTGTGTTCTAGGAACGAGAAGGAGACGACGATGGCCAAGTACCTGTTGCTCAAGCACTACCGCGGGGCACCGACCGGGGTGAATGACGTGCCGATGGACCAGTGGACGCCCGGGGAGATTTCGGCCCACCTGCAGTACATGGACGATTTCGCCGCGCGGCTTCAGGAAACCGGCGAGTACATCGACGGCCAGGCGCTGTCGCCCGAGGGCACCTGGGTCCGTTACGACGGCGAGGGACGACCCCCGGTCACCGACGGCCCGTTCGCGGAGACCAAGGACCTCATTGCCGGGTGGATGGTGCTCGACGTCGACAGCTACGACCGCGCGCTCGAGCTTGCCGGGGAGCTGTCAGCGGCTCCGGGGGCCGGCGGCCGGCCGATTCATGAGTGGCTCGAGCTGCGTCCGTTCCTTGCCATGCCTCCCACCGTGACGGAGTAACCCATGGATGGGGTCCTCCTTCGGAGCCTCACCCCTGAGGTGATCCCCGTCCTCGTCCGCCGCGGAGCCGACTTCGCGGCGGCCGAGGATGCGGTGCAGGAGGCCGTGATCGAGGCCCTGCACACCTGGCCGGAGCGACCGCCGCGTGACCCGAAGGGCTGGTTGGTGACGGTGGCATGGCGGAAGTTCCTCTACGCTGTGCGGGCCGATGCCTCGCGTCGGTTGCGGGAGCAGCGGGTCGTGGCCGAGCCCTCCCCCGGCTCCGGCCCGGGCGGGGACGATTCGCTTCAGCTCTACTTCCTATGCGCCCACCCGTCCCTCACACCGTCGTCGGCGGTTGCGCTCACGCTGCGCGCTGTTGGAGGTCTCACCACCGGGCAGATTGCACGCGCCTACCTGGTCGGTGAGGCCACCATGGCGCAGCGGATCAGCCGGGCCAAGCGGACCGTCGCCGGCATCCGGTTCGACCAGCCCGGTGACGTGGCTACCGTGCTGCGGGTCCTTTACCTCGTCTTCAACGAGGGCTATTCGGGCGAGCTCGACCTAGCTGCCGAGGCGATCCGGCTGACCCGGCAGCTCGCAGCCCGGATTGACCACCAGGAGGTCGCCGGGCTGCTGGCGCTCATGCTGCTCCACCACGCCCGGCGATCCGCACGGACCCGGAACGACGGCAGCCTGGTGCCGCTCGCGGAGCAGGACCGCAGCCTATGGGACACCCGACTGATCACCGAGGGTGTCGATGTGCTGCAGAAAGCCTTGGCCCGTGACAGGCTGGGCGAGTATCAGGCGCAGGCAGCCATCGCCGCGCTGCACGCCGATGCCCGGACGGCCGCCGAGACCGACTGGGTGCAGATCGTGGAGTGGTACGACGAACTGGTGCGCCTCACAGACAGCCCGGTGGCCCGGCTCAACCGGGCCGTTGCGGTGGGCGAGGCCGACGGGCCCCGGGCCGGCCTGGCCGCGCTGGCGTCGCTCGATCCCGCCATCCCCCGTCATACTGCCGCCGCTGCATACCTCCACGAGCGGGACGGCGATCGGGTGGCCGCGGCACGGCTCTACACGGAGGCGGCACGGCAGGCACCGAACCGCCCGGAACGGGATCACCTGACGCGGCAGGCCGCCCGACTGAACACGGCTCTCCGCCGCTGACCGGAGGCGTCGGGCTGCTCCTGGGTGCGCTGGCGGTTACGGGGTGTAGCAACTGTTGCTGGCGCCGCCCGGCTGCTACGGGGTGCGCCCGGCGCGGACCCGGATGCACGCCCGGCTGCTATGGGGGTGCGCCCGGCTGCTACGGGGTGCGCCCGGCGCGGACCCGGCGGTGTCGGTGGTGCACGGCGTAGTGGTCAAAGACCGCCGAGGAGGTCGCCCCGGAATGGCCGAACCGGTTGCGGAGAACCTGGGCGAGGTCATCCAAGGCCGAGGTAAGCATTCTGCCCGCGAAGCGGAGTTCGGGGTCACCACTGCGTTGGGCATCATCGGCGAGCTGCTGGGCATAGGAGACGGTGTCGGGCAGGGAGCCCCTCTCCTGCACCTCATGGAAGTAGTAGCTTTCGTAGAACGACAGCAGGTCGATGCTTACCAGCGAGACCTGCCGGGCCAGCGATTCAAGGAGGCCGGCAGCATGGTGTGGGTCCAGAGGCGTCAGACCCTCCGGACCGCTCGCCTCCCGGAGTAGGTTCAGTTCATGAGCGAGCGCGCGGCGGCGGCCCAGCGCCGGATAGGCCTGCAGGATCCAGGACACCGCTGCCGCCAACAGGCCGAAGCCGGTAATCGCCTGGGATGCGGTGAGCAGCCTGAGGCCGGCGTCCCCCGCAACAATCTCGCCGAATCCAACGGTGGAGAGGGCGACCATGGAAATGTAGAGTGCCTCGGTGAAATTTCCCTCCTGCGGCACGCCATCGGCGTAGACAAATCCGTCCCGCAGGTGCGGTAGGTACAGGAAGGCCCACCCCACGACCGCCAGCGCAGCCCACGCCGCAATGACGGCAGCCATTGCCGCGGGGGCGGCAAAGGCGGAGGACCGCCCGCTCACCGTTCGTGACACGTGCCAGAACCCCCGCATGATGGCCCGGCACACGGGACCGGACCCGTGAGGGTAGAGGAGGGTGTAAAGGACGTCGGCGAGCATCAGCAGGATGAGCCCGGCACCCGCCGCCGTCCAGACCGCGTCCGAGAAGGTCATGCCTCATCTTACGGACGAGCATCATGATTCGGACGAGCGCCGCAGCGGCGCCGTGACACCACCGCTGTTCAAGACCCGATAGCCTCACGGACGAGCCGCATCACCTCCTCTACCTCCTCGACCCGCCCGTCCTGCGCCCCCGTTACCAGCCGGACCGTGCGGCGGAAGACCGCCTCGTCGCCCTCGCCCTTCCGGAAAGCGGGCAGGTGTACCAGCACCGCCGCCCGGCGCAGCCAGATGTTCTCCGAGGCCGCCCAGCGTTCGAGGACCGCCCGTGCCCGGAGGGCGTCCTGCCCGCCAAGCCTAAGGAGGAGTGCTCCGACGACGTCGACCGCGAGCGGATCAGCAAGGTCGCGCACGGCGGCCGAGCGCAGGAATCCCTCGACGCGGGTGAGGTCCGAAACGTGGAGCAGTTTGAGGTTCGACTGTAGGATCACCACGGCCGCGAGCCGGCGCTCGAAGACGGGCCGGCTCCAGAGTTCGGACGCGAGGGCGGTGACTGCGTCGTGCTGGAGTTCCGGGTAGCGCCGGGAGGCGTTGCGGATGGTGCCCCGGATGGCGCCCACGGACGCTCCATAGAACTCGAGGGACTCCCCCAGGCGCCACGTGTAGTCCTCCGCGCGTTCCTCGGTGCTTTCGTACTGAAGGGAGTCGTCGATGAAGTCGGCGGCGGCACTCATGTCTTTTACCCTAGGGCGGGTTCTGACTTGCGGCGCAAGCTGGATCGATGGACTGCATCCGAAACCGGGAAAGTCTCCTGGTTGGGCGGGGCGATCGGGCGGCGTGATCGGGCCGCGCCGTCGGGCCGCTTGGATGAGCCGCGCCGTCGGGCGGTGTGATCGGGCCACTGGGATGAGCCGCTTGGATGAGCCGCGCCGTCGGGCGGCGTGATCGGGCCACTGGGATGAGCCGCTTGGATGAGCCGCGCCGTCGGGCCGCTTGGCCGGGTGGGACGGCGAGGAGGTGCTCTCCTGCTCATTCACGTAGGGGGTCGGTGGTTCTCTTGGGGGGTCGGGCTGTCCAGTAGCTGTTTCGGCGGGGTTTTTGGTCGGGGTCGAGGTGGTGGGGTGGGAGGAAGAAGGGGATGCCGTGCCGGGAGTGCACGGTCCAGGAGCCGTCGTGGATGCGGTGGTGGTGGTGGGAGCACAGCAGCACCCCGTCGCCGAGGGTGGTGGTGCCGCCCTTTTCCCACGGGGTGATGTGGTGGGCCTCGCACCAGGTGGCGGGGATGGTGCAGCCGGGGAAGGCGCAGCCCTTGTCCCGGGCCACCAGGGCCCGGCGCAGGTGCGGTGGGAACAGCCGCTGGGCGCGGCCAAGGTCCAGGACCTGGCCTTTGCCGCCCAGGACCAGGGGGATCAGGTCGGCGTCGCAGGCGAGCCGGCGGATGCTGCGGGCCGGGATCTGCTGGGCGAACACCGCATCGCCGGCGTGGTCGAGCTCGCCGGTCAGGGTCCGGTAATCGATGGTGACCATGATCTGGGGGCGGTGCCCGCCGGCGGCCGGAAGGCCGTCGGTGGCCAGGGCGATCCTGCAGGCGCCCACCAGGCCCGCCAGCAGCTGCTGCGCCCGGGTGGGCCGCTCGTCTGCGCCAAACGGGGAGGCGCGGTGTGATCCACTATCCGGGGTGTCACCGGTTATGTCGTTACGGGTTCCTCCACCGCCGGGCTCGTCACCGGATCCGGTGTCCGGGCCCGCACCGGTGCCGGGGAGGCGGGGGTTGGTGGCGGTGTTCATCACCGTGGCGAGGTGTTCGAACTGCTCATCCGTGGCCCCGATCTCCAGGAAGTGCAGCCCGTTGCGGCGCCCGCGCAG